>CALUTF010000044.1 GCA_944323595.1 Candidatus Gastranaerophilales bacterium
TGGTGTATTCCGGGGAAATTCGTTCCGGGGATGGGCGGCTCTATGGATTTAATTGTCGGTGCTAAAAAAGTTATTGTAGCTATGGAACACCTCTCCAAAGACCAGATTAAAATCGTTAAAAAATGTACACTTCCGCTCACTGCTTACAGAGAAGTCGATTTGATTATTACTGAACGCTGTGTTTTAAAAGTTACATCAAACGGTCTTGTGATGACAGAAATTAATCCTATGTACACTATTGATGATATTAAAAATTCTACCACCGCAGCTTTCACAGTCAGTCCTGATTTGAAATATATGGAAATTGACTAGTAGCGGAGCGGAATTTTAGAGCGGTTAATTTTCTTTTTTTCGTAGCCGAAGTTAGAGAGCATACGGCAGGTGCTGGTATAGAAAATATTTTCTTCCAGAGTCGGCCCGATATTTATTGAATCAACCGTACGCTTACGGAATTTGTATTCAATATACGGAACAAAGAGCCCGTTTTTTTCG
Source organism: Candidatus Gastranaerophilales bacterium (assembly GCA_944323595.1). GTDB lineage: Bacteria > Cyanobacteriota > Vampirovibrionia > Gastranaerophilales > Gastranaerophilaceae > CALUVN01. The sequence continues at coordinate 493 of CALUTF010000044.1, forward strand.
AAAATTTTTGTCTGTTTAAAGGCATCCGAACGAAAGTTGTTGATAAAAATTATGCGGTATTCTTTTTCATCTTTAAAATGCGGATTTTTGAAAAATAAACTAATCACGCTTAAAATATCAATAAGTTCGAACAGAACATCCAGTTTCTTATCTTCATTTTTCTGGGATTTGCGTGCTGTTAAAAGTTTTTCAAACTCCCTGTTCCATTTTTCAAAAATCATTTTAAGTATAGTAAGCTGGGTTTTTCTGTTGTAAATAATATTACCGTAAACAGACGGAAAACCCTGTTTTTCCATATCCGCAATCAAATCTTTTTTACAGAAACCAATGTTATATCCTGTGTAAGTTTGTCCTTTGGAATAATTATTCCATAAAGTCAGGTTGTCATTATCAGTTGAAAAAGATATTGTATAGTATTCGTATTTATTACCGGAACTGTCGTCCCCGTCTATAATATTTTTGTATCTGTGATAGAAATGTTCCTTAATTTTTGAGAACAAATCCATATTAAGTTCGGGCATTTCTTCAATTAAATTACCGATAAGTCTGTATGAATATGTTACTTCTTCCTTATCATTTAAAAACAATGCATTAGAAAACCTTATAGTGCCGGATTCAAGAATACTCAAAAGTTTTTCGGGTTTGGTATAATGATACAAAGAACCCTCTGAACCGTCATCAAGAATTTTTCTTACTCTGGGTATTTTTTCCAGCAAACTGTCATAGTCTATCATACTTAAAAACCCCGCTCCTTTATTTGTATTATAACATATACTTTAAGAAATTATGAACGATTTTCAGTTAAAACAAATTATTAAAGACCGGTAAATTAAGATTCAGCAAAAATTTTGTTCAAAGTAAGATTTTCTATGCGATTACCGCACCAGTTCGGAAGCTCTACATGAAGATTTTCGCAAGGCGGACGCAGAACATCATGGAAATATGATTCTCCGCTGTCTATTATCTGCATTTTTCCGTCTTTCAGCAAAATATTCCCGTGACTTTTACAGTCATTGTAAAATATGCCGAGTTTATTCAAATCTTTCATTGCCATGTTTACTTCTATAATATTTGTACTGCCCGTGTAGGCTTCTCCCTCTATAAAATCGTATACGGCAGAACCCGTCGGACAATCATAGTAATGAAATTTCGGTGCATTTTCGCAATTATGTCTTGTTAAGTAATAATCTATCTGTGCGTTAAGAAAAACCGAATCGGAATGATAGGCCTGATTAATCAAGTCTTCCTGTTTTGGCGGTACAAACTCTTTTTTAATTATGTAAGGTTTGCTTAAAGGCTCGCCATCCTGTGTACAAAACTGTAATTTAAGAGGGGCTTTTCCGGACATTCCCGCTTTAAGAGGCTGAACTTTCATATACCTGCCGCTGTATTCAAGTATATTTTCATTTTGTCTTGCAAAAAGCCAGTTCACAAAATGATCAAATGCACCGAGTTGTTGAAACTCTTCCGGCAGTTCTCCAAATCTGACATTATCCGTACTAAAATGTTTCTGCCCGTTAATTATCGGGCTTGTTTTATCCATAAACCTGAACAGATGCCAGTTTGGTGAAATATTTAACAAATCATTAACAGTAGTTTCCGGAGCATTAAAAATATTGTTTAAATATTTTTCGTAAGCATTATTATACCCCTCAGGTGCATGAAGCCAGTCAAGAAGATTTTTCTCTCCTCCGATTGCATTCATCAAAATTTTTGTATTACGAAAACTTTCGCGCGGGTCAGCCGTGACCTCTTTAATAAAATTGCCGCTTATTTTTTCATCGGAAGTTATTCCGAACAAAAATTCTTTTACCTTTTCAGATGCATGAGGTGCTGCGAGGAATTCCATAAAATTCTTTTTACTTTCCTGAAAAGCGCCATAAAGAGAAGTTTCTTCAAATTTTTTCACAACGTAAGGAATAATTTTTTCTTCATCATTCCGCTGCGTAACAGCCATTGATGTATTTACGTTATTTTTAGCATTTTCCACACTTTCAGCCAGCATTTTTTGAACTTTTTGAAGATTTTTTCTCTGGCAGATTGTCACAACACTTAACCCAATAACACCGGCAAGCGATAGTCCGGCAAGAATTCTGTCCCCGTTTACGCTTTTCTTCTGTTTAACCGGATTTTCCGGCTTACTGTTGACAAACAAATACTGCTGCGACGGAAGTGTCTGTGAGTTAAAGTTAATCGGACTAATTTTTAATGTCATGTATAGAAACCCCTTTTGGATGTATAAAAAACGTAAAAAAAATTTTTTGCCGGTTGTTAATCTTCGTGGAACAATTCGTGATAATCTCTCAAATATATTGCGCGTGTTTTTACAATATCTTTTTTAAGTCCGCAGGCGATAGTTTTTCCCTCAATATTAACTTTCTTTTTCAATAATTCATCTATCATTTTGAATTCGGCTTCTTTGTATTTTTCCCAGCGGTTCTGGGAGCCTGTAAGATTTTTTAATTCTTTATCAGGTAATTCTCCGATAAGCATTTGATAGTACTTTTCTATTTCCGCTTCCCATTGTGTACGCGCCTTATTTGTACAAGCCATCATTTCTTTATAATTGCTTGTACTGTTGATACACTTTAGCTCATCCCTGTCGATTTCATTCATTGCATAAACTGCTCCCGTACCAAGGTATAAAATCGCAATGAATATTAAAATTTTTTTCATATAATTATCATACCATAGCAAAAATTTTTTTGTGCAAGTTTTATACAATTACCAGAGTAGAAAATTTTATAAATAAGGAACAATTATGCAGCTTCAACATACAACCCCGTATCAACCTGATTTTCAGGCAAGAAATATTTCAAGAGTAGTATCAACCGCCCAAAACGGCGTCAAATCAGTAATAGATATTTATTCTGCAGATAAAAAAGACAAAGTCTTTTTAAAGCGTTTTGCAGAAGCATTAAAAGGGCAAACATTGCCGGAAGATACCTTGATGATTGCAGGTAAAGACGCAAAAGCAAGTGTTACAGATGCTCTAAAACATGTTCTGGCGCCTGAAAAACGCAATGCAGACGGACTTTTAATCGCAATAGAGGACAAAAAAAATATAGCCGGAATTCTGGATTACAGAGAAAACGGAGATATGGATATTAATACTCTTTTTATGTTCAAAGATGACAAACAAAGTATGGGCAGAAAAGCACTGTTAATTCAGGCATTAAAAAATATTAAAAAAGAAGTTGAACTGTACGCTCAAATTCAGCATAACAGACTAACTGAAAAAACGGAAAAATATTATAAATCTTTAGGTTTTGGCAAAGAACGCGGCGAACGTGCACTCTTAATTCCTGATGACAAACTGCAGGAGAAGATTAATAAACTTCAAAACAATTCCGCCATTTCCGTCAGAGAATTAAAAAACAGTAAAAATGTTGATTTATCGGAAGTTTTAAAACTTGATGAGTAATCTTATCAATACAAATTAAATTCCGTAACAGAGATTAATGTATTTTATATTTTGAAGTGCTGCTTATAACTTTGTCTTTCAAACGTTTCAAGCCAGCACCGTAGAAATATTTTAACTGTTCAGGGAACTGCTGCTGAATATCAATTAAATACATATCATGGACTATAAATTCTTTAATCAAAAACACGATATCTTCATTTTTTGTCCAGATAACCTGTGCATCAGCATGTTTTGAATTTTCTGTTTTGCCGAAAAGCCCTTCCGTATTGTCAGCAGCAATAAAAATCATTCTTCCGCCGACGCTGTATTCTATTTCGCGACCGCCTGCATGTTGGAATACCGTGCCGATAACTGTTTGTAATGTATCATACCCGACAATTTTTATATCCAAACCGCGGTCGTATGCATCCATTAAAGAAGCTTCCAACTGTTTGAAATCTTTTGCCCAGATTTCCATGTAAATTTCTTTCTGTGCATTAGTGATAATTTCAATAATTTTATCCATGATAGGAATATTTCCGTTCACGGTCATAATAGGTTCAGTATGATCACTTTTAACGTTAGGAAGTTTCTTCTCAAGAAAATCAAGTGTTGACGTAATTTTACGACGGTAACGTTTAGTCAGTTCTTTAGGTTTGATAGGGGTATAAGTTTCGGGTTTTGTGCCGGAAGATATCGCAATACCTGCAATTTCCAGAGATTTCAATGTGTCATAAGCACGGGATTGCGGAATATCCGCAAGCTTGGAAACCTCATAGCCGGTAGCCGGATATTTTTTCAGCAAGGCAAGGTAAACTTTTGCCTCATAACTGTTTAACCCCAATTCTTTAAGTTTTTCAACTATTTCACTCATAAAACGATTATAGCATATATTCGATAAATTTTTCTATCCCCTGTTTAAAACTAACAGCAGGTGAATATCTAAACAGTTTTCTGGCTTTTGATATATCGGCATACGTCCTCGGAACATCTCCTTTTTGATTCGGGAGCCGGTTAATTTTAGCTTTCTTCCCAAGGCACTGCTCAATTACATTAATCATACCCGTTAGTGTTACAGGTTCAGAACTTCCGATATTTATTATCTGAAAATGACCGGTCTCAAATCTCATACATCTGAAAAGCCCGAACACCATATCTGAAATATACGTGTAATCCCTGCTGGACGAACCGTCGCCATAGACATCTATAGGTTCATCAGCACTAATTTTTCTGATAAATTTACATATTGCCAGATCAGGACGCTGACGTGGTCCAAAAACCGTAAACGGACGCACAATAACACTTTTCAAATTATATTTGTCAGAATACTCTTTAATAAGTGCTTCCATTTTAAGTTTAGATTCAGCATAAGGAGAGATGGGCTGCAAATTTTCCATATCCTCTGAAAATTTTTCGTCATCAGCCGCCCCGTATACAGAACTTGAGGAAGTTGCTATAAATTTTTTAACCTTATATTTGACGCAGCATTTGAGGATGTTTTCGGTGCCGTTTACATTTGTCTCAAAATACGCCTCCGGATTTTCAAACGATTTTCTGACATTTGCCTTTGCCGCAAGATGATAGACAAAATCTATTTTGTTTTCCCCAAAAATCTTCTCCATTGCATCAAAATCATTTATATCCTCTTCATACAATTTGTATCTTTTATTATTGAGATTATTTGCCACATTTTTCTGTTTTAATTCCCGCGGATAAAAATCGTCAAAATTATCAACAACAATAACTTTATAACCGCGGCTCAATAAGTTATCCGCAAGCGATGAACCAATAAACCCTGCACCTCCTGTTATTAAAACTGTATAATTTTTCAAAATAGGTACAAAATGCCTGATTATTCTTCTTGGTTTGGTATAAAAACAAAATTTCATCCACAGTAATGCATTTTTTAACAAAAGCCATCTGCTATAGTTTTTGTTCAGATATTTCAAGACATATTCTGATGGGTATCCTAAAATTTTCAAAATCAATAACGATAAATATGAAGCAGGCACAGGCAATGACAAATCCGTGTAATGCTTAACTTTCATAAAAGGAGAATGAGCCTTTAACAAACGATAATAACTTTTCGTTGCAACAAGTTTTTTATCCACATAAACATCATATTTATAGCCTTTATTTTCCAACAAACCCGTTAGTCTTTTTTCGTATTTATGAACAACATTGTATCTTTCATCTTCCTGTTTAATATCTTCAAAAAAATGTCTGAAAGTGTCATCACAAATCACTTTGTTGTTAAACACAATAAAATAACTTTGTATATGTCTGTAAGCATAAATGTTTATGGTATTTCCCCAAAAATCAAGATTTTTTCTCTCCATTTCATTAAACATTTCTCCAAACGGAAAAACAGGCGCAAAACACGAATCATTAGCAACAATAACTTCATCAAACTGTTCCAGATAATCCCAGCCGAGTGTATAAATAAGTTCCTGCCATGAGCCGAAATCATATTTACCATGCCTGAAAGCATTTGCAGATTTGACGTAAGGAGCAAGTTTTTCAAGTTCACAAGCAGGCATTTCGCAATCTGCCATATAATGAATTTCTGCAAATTCTGCAAGGTTCTTCAAATAGTAAATGACATAATCTTGAACAATATTATTTTTGTCAAAACCGGCAAATAAACACAATCTCTTCATTTTTTATCCGCCTTATGCTTGTAAAGTATAAAAATATCCCGTATACAGAATCTTAACGGCTTTTTAAAAAGTGAAGATATTTTAAAATTATTTTTCCAGCAAACATACATCAAACTTAACTGATCGCGTTTTGAATAGTTTTCGACCATATACCACCAGTCTTCCATAAGTTTGATAACTTCTGCATCATTATGTTCTCTAAAAATGACATTGTTTTCGGTTAATCCGTAATTTGACGGGAAATTTTCTTCTTTATATTTTGCATATAATTTTAGAATATTACCGGCATCTTCTTTTCTGTACTGCATACATGCAAGCATCTCTTCATAAATACAATCTCTCAAGTAATGCTTTGTTATAGCAAACTTCTCGCCGCTGTTTATCAGTTTATCTATATTACGAAAAACTTTTGGAGAAAGAATATCTATATTTGCATCAATATAAAGACTGTATTTATAATCCTGTAAAAATTTATGTGCAAGAATTTTAGGTATACGGGATTTTTTTGCTATATTTTCATAATTCATCTCAAGCGGCACTATCTTCCAGAAAGAATGTCCGTTTTCTATCAAATCTTTGTTATCCGTCAAACAAATATAATCCCAGTGCGGATTATAATAATACTGCGAAATAAGATTGTCGTAATCACCCGTTAATACAGTATAGACAACTCTATCGTTTTTTGACCTGCTTGACTCTGACTTTATACGTTTTTGTGTAACTTCATCCAGATAAAATTTCTCTGCCAGTTTATGATAAAGATGTGTTGAAATTGGTATTACTCTTTCAAATAATTTCAGAAATAGAAAACAACCAATCAAAATCTTACGCGCGAAATAAATTATATCCAGTCCGAACTTTAAAATAAATAACAATATATTATGTAAAGTCTTCATAAAGGATTTTTCATTATATTTAACTGTAGATGAGTCAATTTGATTTTTTGATTGTTCCGTGTCTTGCATAGCAGTCTAATCTGTAATTACCTTGATATGTTTCAAATAATTGTAAACTGAATTATCTCTTGCAACAATACCATAATCCGTTAATTTATCCAGAGAATTAATGGCAAACTCTTTTTCGTAAGCTTCTTTTAATTTACCCTGTTGATACATTGCATACCATCTGCGCCAGTGTTCACCTTTCACTTTATCCGGATAATTTTCAAATGCTCTGCCCCCTTTGATAACTTTTTGTTCAAAATGTTCATAATTTCTTACAAGGTAATGATAAGGTTTTATATACGGGCAAAATTTTTCCTTTTTATTTTTCATCTGGACCCGATGGTTGCCCATAAAAATTTGCTTGTACCCTTTTGTTTTGTGTATAACTTTTGACCTGAAACAGGCATCCCCGAATCTGTTGGTTGTAATACCCAATTCTTCCATCTCAAAAGGACGCAGACTTCTTTTAATAAAATAGCAGGATTTAAGAAAATCTTTTCTGTTTTCTAAAGGGTGAAAATTTACAAGAAATGTTTGTAAAACATTACATTTTTTACCGTATCGACTGATATCCTGCTTTAAATCCAGAGATACAGAATACCAGAACTCATCGGCATCAGCATTAATTACCCAATCAGCCTTGTACTTATCGCGGGCAATTTTTATCATTCTGTCAACCCACACATCCTGATAATATGTAACTTCCGGTTCATGAATAATTTCTATCGGAATACCGTCTTTTTTTAATTCTTCAAGAATTTTCACGGTATTATCAGTAGAATTGTTATCAGTTACAATAAAACCATCCACACCGAGTGCCCTGTGAAACAGAATATTTTCTCTGATAATGTCTTCCTCATTTTTTACCAGCAGAGTCATATACAAAACGAAGCTCCTTTTATTAAATAAAGAGATAAAATTACAAATCCCCGGAAACACTTGCCGGGCAAGGAAATTAGAGCGCCCGCCCCCCGAATAACTCTCTATATAAGACTTTACAGCTCTGCTAATCTTCAACATATACTAATTTTATTATAAATCTTATTTTTTTCAATCTTTTTACAAAAATTCAATTACGCCCGCGGGTGAGTTTCGTTATAAACTTCTTTCAAATGCTGGGCTGATACGTGGGTATAAATTTGTGTATTAGAAATACTGGCATGACCTAATAATTCCTGTACTACCCTTAAATCAGCACCATTTTCTATCAGATGCGTTGCAAAGCTGTGTCTGAACACGTGAGGCGTAACTTTTTTAGGCAAGTCAATTCGTTCAACAACATCATTTATAACATTTCTTATAGTCTTTGTCTGTAACCTGTAGCCGGTGTTGTTTATAAAAACAGGCGAACTCTCTGTCGGTTCTTCTATCTTGTAGCCTTTCGGTATCAACGCTCTTGCAGATTCTATATACCTTTCAAGATATGTTTTTGCCCTGTTTGAGACAAGTATAATCCTTTCTTTAGCACCTTTACCAAACACCCGAATTTCGTTATTTTCCAGATTTAAATCCCCGAAATTCAGCCCTGCAAGCTCCGATACACGCATACCCGTTGCCCACAGAAGTTCTAATATTGCTCTGTTCCTGTACCCTGACGGAGTTTCTATCTTGATATTATTCAATATCTGCTCAACCTCCTCGGGTGTCAAAAATTTAGGCAAAGATTTCGGACGCTTAGGTGCGTTCAAATTCATAGCCGGATTGTTATCTACCTTTTTTTCTCTGTATAAATACTTGTAAAAAGTCCTCAAGGAAGCAATTTTTCTGGCAATAGTCGATTTTTTGTAATGAAATTTTTGAATAAAATGCAAATACTCTCTTATCTTTGCAAAGGTCACATCCTCACACAAATCATCACCAAGCCATAACAAAAAACTCAAAACATCCGAACAGTAAGCCTTAGCCGTGTGTTTGGAAAAATTCTTCTCTACTATTATATAAGTTTTAAAGTCCTCTAAATTCTGTTTTGAATCAGTATTTAATCCCATTTGTAACCTTGTTGCTTTTTTATATTAAATATTATACAATATAATCAAAAGATTAGTATAGTGAAAAACTGTAGGAGAAAACATGAATTGTAAAAAGTTTTTAGTGTCATCAATGATTTTGGCAAGTGTTCTGTGCTCTGCAACTAATGCTTTCGCCAGCGAAATTCAGGCTAAAGTCGAAAAAAGCTATGTCGAAATAGATAAATTACTTGAATATAACGAATATGAACGTGCAGATAAAATGATTTCGGACGCACTGAAACAAAATCCGAAAGATGTTCAGCTGAAAGCTTTAAGAACAGTTTCTCTTGCAAAACAATATAAACTTGCACCTGCACAAACAGAACTGGATGCCCTTTTGAAAGATTATCCGAACAATCCGGATTTGCATTATGCTCAGGGTATTGTATATATGATGCGCCAGACATCTTCTGACGTTGAATATATTAAAAACACCAGAAATCTCCTGAATTCAGCAGTTAAAGAATTTGTACAAACCGTAAATCTCGACAGTAACCACTATCAGGCATACAACGCAATGGGCGTTGCTACACTAAAACTCGGCAACAAAAAAGACGCCAGAGAGTTATTTAACCTTGCACTTCAGGTAAATCCCGAATTTGCAAACGCTTATGACAACCTCGGTGTTCTTGAAATGATGGAAGGAAATCTGGATGCAGCGGAAGCTCAATTCCAAAAAGCTTTAAAATTCAATACACACAACCCTACATCCATGTATCACATGGCACAGGTTGCAGCAAGACAGGGCGACTATTCCAAAGCTCTCACATGGATTAACCACTCTATCCACATTAATCCGAACTCATCACCGGCTCTCAACCTCCAAGGGGAATTGTACCTGAAACAAGGCAACCAGCCTGCGGCTATTAATTCTTTCAAAAAAGCCGTTGCCGTTAAACCGGAAAATTCAAGACCTTACGTAAACCTTGCAAATGTTTACGAAAAACGCGCTGACGCTGAATTTGCAATGGAGCAGTTGAAAACCGTTCTGGCTATCAATCCTAAATTCACACAGGGTATAATCCGCGTTGCTGATTTATCTTTGGAAACTAAAAAATATGATCAGGCTCTTGAATACTATTCAAAATTAATAGGTGATGAAGACTACAATGACGATGCAATTATCGGTCTTGCAAATACTTATTATGAAATGTCAAGAGACGAAGCTGACAGTAATTCTTTCACTACTAATAAAGACCTGTATCTGGCATACGATTATATCAATCAGGCTCTTGAAAGAACTCCTTATGACTTAAAACTTCACCTTGCAAAAATTAAAATTGCAAAATTAACCCACCAGATGGATTTGTCTAAAGACAGCTTGAACTATATCGTGCAAACAGCAAGCAATAACCTTGTGGATTCTGTAATTAAAGGTGAAGCATACCTTGCTTTAGGCCGTGAAAAAGATGCGGTTTATACATTTGAAAATGCTATCAACTTCTCAGAAACTATTGATGATGACCTTTATCTTGCAGAAATTCTCCTGCAGCATAAACAATTCAGAACAGCAAGAGTTGCACTGAAAAAAGCTCTCACAAGAGATCCTAACAATGTCATAGCAAAAAATACAATGAATTACATTGATTTATGCGAAATTAAATCAAATGAATTCTTTGATGTTGCCCAAAGACAATACAAAGAAGAAAATTACGCATCAACAATTGAATACTGTAACCGCGCAATTGACTTCTATCATAACGGACCGCACATCGCTAAACTAAAAGCTATGGCTTACGAACAAGAAAAGAACTATCAGGGTGCAGTAAAATACTATACACAATATTTATCTTACAGTCCTGACGCACCTGACAAAGCTGAAGTTCAGAAAAAAATTGAAAAATACAAAACTAAAGTACAGTAATTATGGGTAAATTTGACATAAGGAAATCATTTGAAATGTTCTTGATGGAACCCTTGAGTATCTTAAAAGTAGGGTTATTCCAGATTGTACATCTTCAATCAAATATTTTCAGTCAAAAACCTGCCGTAAACATAGATTTAACGGAAAAGAAAACCCAGATTACAGTTGTAAACAGCGAAAAAATGTACAATTTATTTCAGACTGTATTGTATAAACAAAAATTAAAAGAACAACAGAAAAAAGCATTATCAACAAAATGAGTACAAATTTGAAATACATGCAGGCGAAATTTATAGTGAGTGCAGAGAAACTTTCCCAGTGCCCTGATTTTGACCTGCCTGAATACCCTCTACTGGGGCGTTCAAATGTCGGCAAATCTTCATTTATAAACGGTCTGGCAAATAATAAAAAACTGGCGAAAACCTCTAATACGCCGGGGAAAACAAGACTGATAAATTTTTTCAATTTTTCAGATAAATTTATACTGGCGGATTTACCGGGCTACGGTTACGCAAAAGTTTCCAAAGAGGCGCAAAACCGCTGGCAAAAATACCTTGAAGAATATCTGCTTAACCGCAAACAAATAAAAAGCCTTATACAACTTATAGACGGACGCCATGAAATACAAAAAAACGATTATCAGATGAGAGAATGGGTAAATAATTACAATCTGCCTATAATAACAGTTGTCACAAAGATGGATTACGTGCCAAAATCCAAAACCTTAAATGTACTAAAAGCCGTAGAAAAAGAATTTGGCGGACTTGTACTGCCTTTCAGCGCTATTGATAACCGTTATAATGAAAAAATTTTTGATAATCTTATGAGCCCGAATCTCTTCAATTAGATTTCTACTCGCAGACATTGCGTTTGCTCTTATCTTTGCCTGTTTTTCATGATATAATTTAGACAAAGTATGAGGGAATTAATTTTATGGATAAATATTACTTAACAACAGCTATAGATTATGTGAACGGTGCTCCGCATATCGGACACGCTTATGAAAAAATATTGACTGATATCATTGCAAAACACTATACACAGCGCTGTGATGACGTGTTTTTCCTGACCGGAACAGACGAACACGGTATAAAAATTCAAAAAACAGCCGCCGCTAAAGGTATTACGCCAAAAGAACTCTGCGACGAAAATGCGCAAAAATTTAAAGATGCCTGGAAAATCCTTGGTATAGATTATTCAAGATTTATCAGAACCACAGACGCCGACCACGAAGCAATTGTTCAAAAAATATTCAAAAAGCTTGTTGAAAAAGGTGATATATACAAACATTCTTATGAAGGGCTGTATTGCTCCGGATGTGAATGTTTCCTTAATCCGAAAGATTTAACCGAAGACGGTCTCTGCCCTGACCACCTGAAAAAACCGGAAGTAGTAAGAGAAGAAAATTATTTCTTTAAATTAACAAAATACAAAGACGAAATAATCAAACATATAAAAGCACATCCGGACTTTATAGTTCCGCAGTTCAGAGCAAATGAAGTCCTGAACCAGCTGGAAGATATTCAGGACATCTCAGTATCAAGAGCAAAATCAAATGTTCAATGGGGTATAGATGTGCTTGATGACCCTGAACAATCAATTTATGTATGGATAGACGCTCTATCAAACTACATAACAGCACTTGGATATGATACAGAAAACCCGTCAGAGATGTTTAAAAAATACTGGCCGGTTGATGTTCATGTGGTTGGTAAAGACATTTTGAAATTCCATAGCATATACTGGCCCGCAATTTTGCTGGCATTAGACCTGCCGCTGCCAAAACATATTTTTGCACACGGCTGGATTACGATAGACGAAACCAAGATGTCAAAATCTCTCGGAAACGTAATTTCTCCGACCGGCGTTCTGGAAAGCTTTAATCTCACTATACCGGATCCTTTGAGATATTATATGGCAACCTCTGCGCCTTGCGGGCGTGACGGAAATTATTCCGATGATGATTTTAAAGAAAAAGTTAATGCACATCTGGCAAACAGTATGGGCAATCTGCTTAACAGAACGCTTTCAATGCTTGTAAAATATTTTGACGGCGAAGTTAAAGATGAGTTCAGAAAAGATTCAGAACTTTATAAACTTGCCCTTGACACTGTTAAGAAAGTAAAAACACACTTTGATTTCTTTGAAATAGCAGAAGCCGCACAGGAAATTGTACAGCTTGTTGATGCAACAAACAAATTCGTCACAGACAACGCGCCTTGGACACTTGCCAAAGAAGAAAAAATGACAGAATGCGGTCAGGTTCTCACAACCGTACTGGAAATAATGTGTGTTGTATCAGCTTTAATCTATCCGTACTGCCCGAATATCGCAAAAGAAATGGCACGTCAGTTATCGTTTGATTTAAATATTAAACTTGATGACTTAACCTGCAATAATATCAAAACAGGCAAGCTTATTTCCAAAGAGGATATCAAACCGGTGTTCCTGCGTGTCGACAGCGAACTTGCAGACAAATCCAAAAAGCAGCCTGTATGAATATAACACTCACAGGCATGATGGGAAGCGGTAAAACTACCGTTGGCATAGAATTGGAAAAAGCTCTAAAAGACTTTTCCCTTGTTGATGTTGACTCGCAAATTGTTGAAAGAAACGGGTTAAGTATTCCTGCGATTTTTGAAAAATTCGGCGAAAAATACTTTCGGGAAGAAGAAACCCGAGTAATTGAAGAAATTCTGGAAAAAGATAACCTTATCATCTCCACCGGCGGCGGAGCTTTTGAAAATCCGGCAAACAGAAAGCTTCTGCTGGAAAAGTCCAGAGTTATTTATCTGAAAACATCACCGGAAGTAATATTTGAAAGAATAAAACACGAAACTCACAGACCGCTTTTAGGTAAAGATTTTTCAACAGAAAAAATATCGGCTATAATAGAGAAAAGACGGGCAAATTACGAACTTGCACATTTAACAATTGACACGGATTTTAAATCTCCATATAATATAGTAACGGAGATTATTGAATGCCTGAACTGTGCGTAAAAATTAAAGAGACTGATAAATCTTACCCCATATACATAGACAGTTCGGAGATTTCAGAACTGACCCGAAAACTTGAAAAGTACATCTCAGGCAGAAAAGTCTTCGTCGTAATATCTGAAAAAGTAAATAAACTCTATGGCAAAATACTTAATATCCCTGCCGTAGAAACGTTTGTATTAAAGGACGGAGAAAAGGAAAAAAACTTTAAGAATTACAAAAAAATCACAGAGAGAATGCTGAAAAACCAACTTTCCAGAAAAGACATTCTTCTAGCCGTCGGCGGCGGTGTAGTGGGCGATATGGCAGGTTTTGCTGCATCAACTTACATGCGCGGAATTGATTTTATTCAAATTCCGACAACCCTGCTGGCATGCGTTGACAGTTCAGTAGGCGGAAAAACCGGTATTGATACGGATTACGGCAAAAATCTTGTAGGAGCTTTTTATCAGCCAAAAGCCGTTTTTATAAATATTAATTTCCTCAAAACCCTTGATACAAAACAATTTAAAACAGGGCTGGGGGAAGTTGTCAAATATTCATTTATAGAAAAAAGCTGCAAACCCGAATTTGAGATAAACTTATTTAATTTTCTATCTGAGAATTTTGAAAAAATCAATAACAAAGACATCCGTACACTTGAAAGGCTTGTAGAGTACTGCGTTACATTGAAAATTGCCGTTGTAGAGCAGGATGAAAAAGAGGGCAGTCTGAGAAAGATATTAAATTTCGGTCATACCTACGGGCATGCCATAGAAAAAATAACAAACTACAAAAAATATACCCATGGTGAAGCTGTAGTAGAGGGCATGCGTTTTGCATTCAAATTAGCGGTTGAAAAGGGTTTGATAGAAAAAAATTATAAGTTTCTGGCAGATGATGTTATAAATAAATTCAAGTTTACATCCGTAAAGAAGTTCAACATGAAAAAAATAACAGAGATAATGAAATCCGACAAAAAAGCCTCGAATGGCAAAATAACCTTTGTTTTGCCGACAGATTATCAGGAGGTTAAAACCTTCGATTTTGACGAAGATTTTTTCCTTGATTATATATATTAGCAAAAAACGATGTAGCGAAAAAGAAAGTCTCGTCATTTGACAAGACTTATAAATATACATTTACCCCA
>CALUTF010000045.1 GCA_944323595.1 Candidatus Gastranaerophilales bacterium
CCAGTTTTTGGATTTTTTCTTATCGCTGCAATCATATTTTTAAAATTTCCTTTATATTTTTATAATGGCGTGTTTTGTGTGATTTGTAAGCCCCTTCGCTAATTTTTGCAAACCTGAATTTTTAAAATAACCCTGGCACCGCGAGCAC
Organism: Candidatus Gastranaerophilales bacterium; assembly: GCA_944323595.1. Classification (GTDB taxonomy): domain Bacteria; phylum Cyanobacteriota; class Vampirovibrionia; order Gastranaerophilales; family Gastranaerophilaceae; genus CALUVN01. The sequence continues at coordinate 149 of CALUTF010000045.1, forward strand.
CGTGCCGGCATAGTGCCGGCAGTGCTGTGCGAAAGTGTTGATATTATTCGTTATTAACTGTATTGTTATTAACAAATTCTTTGAGGTAGTCATTAGAAAATAACACCCTTGAGCCTATTTTGGCATGTTTAATCTTCTTTTGATGTACCCACCTGTAAAGTGTGCTTATAGAAATATGTAAATAACTAGCCGCTTCTTGAACATTTAAGAGAGTATTATTCATCTTTACCCCCTTTGTCGTCAGTGGAAGTCATATTTTGAGCCTTATCCATAGCAGAATCAAAAAGGCTGTCATTAGTAGGCGGCAGCTCAAAATCTTTGTCCATAAGCTCAATTTTATATGACTTCTGGTTTGCTCGTTCCTTGTAAATCGTTATCTTGACATCATTTGAGATATTGCCCTTAATGTTAGCAATTCTGCGTGTAAGCGACTTTACACTCTTATATTTTGCTCTAAATTCAGGAATATCAAAGTTATCTTCATTTGCAATTTGAAGAAGGTTTTTGTGCAGTTCAAAGCCGGACATCTTATGAAGCTTAATCTGCTTTTTGGCAAAGATTTTGAGTGCATACACAAGACTATCTTCTTCAACCGCAAAGGCTTTTTGTGCTTCAACAATCTTGTCTAAAATGCTTTCAAATTCTTCTTTTCTGCCCAGTGCGTCAAATATACGCAAGCCAAAGGTTGCAAAATCAGCACTTCTTAAATTAGTCTTATAAGTGCGTTCTTTAGTTGTATCAAGGGCTTTCAGTACCTTTTGAAGTTCATACATGATATAAGACATTATTTCGTCCCTGTGGTCTAAAATATCCTTTATCAGTTCGCCCTCTGGTACAAATTCAGATATTCTCTTGAATGGTATACCTATGAGCCGGTCTGCCACATCATCACGAGTAAATTGCGGTGTTCTAGAAGTTAATGCAAGGTAAGTCTTTGTAGGCAGCTTAATTTCTTCATTATCGGTATATAATTTGCGTTTACCGATATTTTGTCCCGTTGCAACAGAAGCAAGTTTATCATTAAGCCAAGATTTACCCGTATCAACATTATCAAGAATAACCAAATGGTTATTTGTTACAAGTGTATCAAAGTCCTCAGGTTTGCTCGGCAAAGGTGTTACATTATATTTTGAACCAAATAGGATTATTCCTATACGTCTCAATGTTGAAGTTTTACCGCTTCCTTTTTCACCGACCGCAACAAGTAAAACCTTTGTTGGCATAATTGACTCAAAGAATGTACTTAAAAACCACACCCGCACAAGTGTTTTAAATTCTTCTGCCGTCAAAGTTCCTGTATCTGTGTCGATATTCATCGAATCAGCAATATATTTGTTAAAATAATTTACCGAATCATCAGGCTTCACTAATTTAAATGGCTCGAAATCAGGTCTGTAATTGAACATAATACCTTCATCACCGTTTTCTAATTCTTCAATGCTTTCGGTTGTGATTTTATAAACCGTGGTATCGTTGTTAGAAATATAAATTGCATTTTTATCTTTATCATAGTGGCAGAAATTGTGTGTTTCTATCGTGGTGCCATGGTCAAATGCAAAAGTTGATAAATCGTTAACAGTATAGTTATAGTATTCTCTCGACGGATTTACACCCATACGATTTAACAACCTTTTTAACCATTCGTCAGAAGCTATTATAGGTATAATTTTCTTATCATCATCAAGGAAGATGTACTGGTAATTGCTGTCTTTGAAGAATTTACCGCGCTGCAGAATTTCTTTTTCAATTAGTAACGAAACGAGCTGCTGCCTATTGAGCTGTGTTATTTTAGTATTATTCATAATACTTCTAACTTCTGTCTCAATGCCGCTAAGCTCTCTATGATAGTGTTTCATACCTTTTAGTAATTCCCAAACAGCTTCACTACATTGCTTTTCATCTTCAAAACCATTTATAAATTCGTCAATATCTTTTATGCCTTCGGGTGTTGTTAATCCAAAAACAGTACGAATTTCTTTTGCTTTTTCTAATACTTTCCTGCCCGCTTCGTCATTATCATGAAGTATACAAACTCTTTCAGCGGATATTTTCATGGCTGTATTTATATCACCATTTGCACCGCCTAAAGCACAAACATCAATAGGTTTATTCATTCTATATAGTTGTGCCACCAGAGTAAGTTGGTCAAACTCTCCCTCAACGACAATAAGACCTTTGCGCATTTTCTTATAACTTTTAACTTTTGAAAGTTCATCAGCAGAAAATACACCTTGATTAAAGATACCCGCTTTATTTTGCACCTTTAATATTTGAAATGTTTTTGTATCGGTGTAAGGTTTTCTTGTTTTAATTTGTGTAATAAGTCCATTCTCGTCACGATAAAAGAAAATAAGCCTATCCCAGTTATCACGTATGAATTTCTGTAATTTTTCAATAAAATCTTCAAGATTTTTTAATTCTGTTTGCAGCTTTTCTTTTTTCTCGGCATCTGTTTCTTCCTCAATTCTTTTGTTAAAATCAGCAATTAAATCTTCATTTTCTTTTCTAACATCATAATTTGCAGGAATAGCACCGACATCAGAGCGTCTTAAAATATGCTCCGGGATTTTTCTCATTTGATTTGCATAAACAAATGCTTGACATGGTTTGCCATCCTGCTTGTTTTCAAATAAAGCTTTGTGAACTGCTTTAAAAAATCTGTCTGCCGCAGCCGATTTATTATCTACACCGTGATTTATTACATTAAGATTGAGATGTAAACCACAACTAAAGCATTTTGCTTTTTCTAAATTGTCTCCATACCTGTGCAAGTGTATTTTTCCACAATCTACACATTCTTGAGCACCTTTTCTTTCTTCAAGTTCTTTGCCATACATGGCTTTTGTTGCTTCACTTAGGTTTTTAAACATAAGTTAATTCCTCCTATATTTTCTACTACTCAAGGTCAGTATTGACCTTGTAGTAATAATGATATATGATAAGAAAATAAAACTATTAAGCTAATAATATGAGGTCAGTATTTTGGCAAAAGAAAATAAGCAAAAGAAAGAAAAATATCAAATTTTAAAAAAGCCTTTTGAAAACTGGTTTTTAGAAAGGTACACAAAATTTCTCAATGAACTTAGGTATGAAAATTATCCAGTAGATTTATTAACCGCTCTTAATATATCTCAGAAAAAATTTGATGAAATATACATAAAGCCTTTTAGAGAATTAAATGAAAGACATTTAGAGCTTGTTTTAAAATCATTATGTGCAAATTTAAAAGAAGAAATATCATCACCTGATTATTTTTATATGCTTTATAAACAACCAAGAACTGGACGTCAATTAAATGCACTTCAATGGCTATTGGTGCAAATTAAAGATTTGGATTTATTTGAATTACCTAACAATGTTTTAAAATATTACAAAGAATCACATAATCAATGTCTATATTGTGGTAAACCGGATTATTACATAAAGAAAAATCAAAGAATCCTGTTTAATAACAAAAATCATTTTTGCCATAAAGATAAATGTATTATTAGTGAAGCTGATTTAAGCAGTCATGATAATGAATGCCACTATAAAAAATGGAGACAAACTAAAAAGAATTTAAACCAAAATCTTTCAAGAAATGCAAAATATTACAATGGCGAAATGGCTCATGACATAAATGTTGATAATAAACTAATCAGGGTATTTTTAGATTTTTGTGAGAATCAATACAAAGAAAATTTAAAAATTGAATACACTATTCAATATTGGGCTGAAATGCCAGGCTATCCCGAAACAAGACAGTTTATAAAAGCCCTGCATTACAGTGAGTTATTATGTTAAATAAACTTTGGCAAATCAAACTAACCTAATTAACTATATTAACCGGTTACTTTGGTTAGTATGGTTAATTTAAAACTAAATTTTTACTGAATTTACCTTGCATTCCTGTAGATTTGCCAATAATACAAGTAATATGGATTTAATAATTGTCATAAAGTTTACGGTCTTTCTGCTTATGTATAGCAGAATCAATAAATTTAGGGGCGCCGATATTAAAATATGAAATAATCAATGTTTTGTCGTTAAAATACTTAATCTATTCCAAGAGCATTTTTTATTACTATTAACATTACAACGAGCACAAAAAATAAAATGCCAACGGTCTTATTACTCAGTTTTTCTCGTGTGGCAAAGTACATAAAAAAATAGAGCAGGGCGCAACACATTATAAAAAAAATAAATTCTGCCATTCTATTTAGTCCTCTTTAATTTCATAAACATAATCACCATAGGATAATGTGCACATACCAAATATTTCTGTGGTATTTCCTTTCATATCAGTTATTTCAACAATTACTGATATACAATTAGGCTCGCCCTCAATAACTTCACTATTCTTTATATAACTATCTTTTTTAATTTCAACTTGCTTGATTTTTATGCTTTTAACCTTAATGCCCTTGTAGTATTCATGCGACATTAACATTTCAATATTAGGATTAATTTCTAATGTTGTATGTATAACGGTGTCCTTAGTTTTTGCTTGCGGAGTGGTAAGAATCAAAATTACTTGATATAAATCAGAAATATTTGAGCCACTTTTGATATCATACCAATCATAATATTTTTTTCTCTTTATAACCTTTTGATTTTTAGGGTCAAATAATTTAACTTCACTAAGATTAAATTTTTGTGTATTACCATTTATAACAAAAATATTTCTGTATTCTAGTCCGTTATCCGCAGGTGATTTTGTTTCTATAGAATAAATATTGTGACCTTCTTTTTTTATACTTTCCTTATCAAAATAAGTTGTAGTATCTGGAATTTGTACCCAATCTGCGGCAATCGAAGGCAAAAAAGTAAAACAAATTAAAAGTAATAAATATAAGATTTTTTGCATATATCACCTATTTGTTTAACTTCTTTTCCAATTTCTTCATCTCTTTAGTAGTATTGTGCAAGAAATTTTGATAATAAATATTGTTTGCATAAGCGTTGTTTCTCAAATATTGAGGATAATTTTTATAGATATGCTCATAGATATTTACCATTCTTTTAGTGGCTAACGGATAATAATGACACCACTCATAGCGGGTCTGGGCAAGAGTTTTGCTGTAAACTGTAATCAATGCAAGAGGATTGTAACCGGCATTTACCATATAATCTACTGCTTTTAAATCTGCTTTGTTTTCTTTTGGTCGAGGATTAAAGGAATAAGCAGCATGAGAGAAGAAACCTCTAAATAAACCTCTGTAAGAATTTTCACCCATAGCTATTGCATGGCTTAAAAGTCCTGCTAATTCATCTTCATTATCAGTTAAATTCAAAACATCACCATAAACCCACAACACTCGTCCGGTATAATCTAGACCAATATTTTCCGGCTTGTAATCTAATGTCGCTCTGGGATTTTTGATAGAAAATGTATATTTAAAAACCATTCTTTTTTGGATATTGTTAGATTCTAAAATCTTGAATCCAACAGGTGCAATATCATCTGGAGTTGGCTTTTTAGCTTCTGCCATAGGAGTTGAAGCAAAGAGCATTAATACTGCGAACAAAACTAAAAACTTTTTCATAAAACCATCCTTTCTTAAATTTATACTTATAATTCGTATGAATTACCGAACTTATACAAAGGCCTTTCCCGTGTGTAATCAGGTCTATTGTAATTATTTCGATTATTCTCATAATTTTGCTTGTTGTAATAATCGCTGTACATTTTTTCAAACTGCCTAGGATTTTCCATTGCACGATTCAAGGTATCAGTTTTGCCTACACTCTGTTCATACTTGATTTGCTCAACGGTGTAATAAGCGAAACATTTTCCTGTGATAGCCGTTAGGATACAAAACAAAATAAATAACTTTTTCATAATTTACCTTTCTTAACCACGCATAGTATAAGTCTTTAAAATCTTGATATACAAAAGATTAACACATATAAACGCACGGTCAGTTTGTTCCATTGATTTTATATTACCACGAAAATTGCAATATGAGTAAAAAAGATTTACAAAAGTTTGGCAAGAGATTAAAATTTCTAAGACTTGATAAAGAATTAACCCAGCTTGAACTAGCTGAAATCCTTGATATGTCCCCTAATTTTATCGGAATGATTGAAAGAGGCGAAAGAAACACAACCGTTGAAAATGTGTTTAAAATCGCAAGGGCCTTAGGAGTTAAGCCTTCTAATTTATTTGAAGAACTTTAGGTCTGTAAAATGTCTATTGCCTTTTGCAACTTTTTGTTTAATGTTCTAAAAAGTATATAATAGTCATCTTTATCTTTATTGAGTTGTAAATCTTCATCAATAATCCCGGAATCACTAGCGAGGGCGCCTAGCTTAATGAACACTTGCAAATCGTATAAAATCATTCTTGCGTCCGAAATTTTGTTTTCTAAATTATTTAATACATTTTTATCGCACATAAAAATTAACTCCTTTGTATTTGTATGCGTATATCTAGCTGTTTTATGGTGTTTATAACAAGTGTCCCATTCTAACAATGAGCAATACTGTCATAATCGCATATTAACGCAAGAGTAAATTTCTGTGCACCATGTTAATTTATGCGAGTTGCAAATCTTAGAACTTAATCTTGAATCAAGTTTTCTATTTTATTTACTTGATGGGTAATTTGGTGCAAAATAATACTCTAAATTATCCTGTAGCTGTAATTCATTATAATCAATACAAGACTCAGGCGCTAATGCTCCCAATCTTGCAAGACACTTAACCTCTAATAATAGGTGCCCCGCCTCATTCAATTTATCTTACTCAATATTAACCATTCTTCCCCCTTTTGAAATTATTATGACAAGAAAGGAAATAGATGTAAGTAATATTATAGTAATTTTTGCATAAGTTAGCATTTATTTTTATGTATAATTATTTTAATTATGATTAACAGGAATAAAATTATTGATACAGAAATTTTTCATCAAGAAATGGGTAAACTAATATTTAGTTTTAACCAAATAGTTGAAACTGTTAAATATAATACAAAAGAATTGTTAGTTTATTATGTCCTTATTAAGAAAATTATTTCTAATGCGACGTCTGCGAATATTTTGATTTATGAAAGTTATATAAATGAATCTAAAATGGTTTTAAGAAGTGCTGTTGAAACAGTTATTCTTATTACATATTTGACACAATTTCCAGAAAAAATTAATGATTATTTAGACGAGGCTCAAATCATAAAAATAAAAAATAACTTTATTGTTTTTAATAGCACAAAAGAGGGGGAACCAATTGATATAGAAGGCAATACTTGTACTAAAGAACAATTATCTCAACAAAACAAGCGATGTTTTGAAACCATACAAGAATCTGCAAAAGCTAAAATTTTAAAAGGAATTGGAATTAAAGATTTTAAAATAACAGAAGATAATTGTGAAAAATTTAATAAATATTTTAAAAATTTTAAACCTGAATTTATGAAATATGAAAAGATGTATAAAGAACTTGATAGGGTTGGTTTTAAACTTAAAGATGTTTTTGAATATTCATTAAGAGATATTGTTTATGGATTTTACAACGATAGCTCACAAATTGCTCATGGTTGTTTTTTAGATTGGCATCATAAAATAGAATTAAATCAAAAAGAAGCCGAATATTTATTCCATTTCTTTATTAAAGCAACTTTGTTTTTAAAAGTATTGCTAAAAGGAACTATTAATTTTAATACAGAAGCATCAAAACTGTATTTATTAGATATGAAACAAGCACATGAAAATCTTGAAAAATTGATTTATGGCAAAGTTTTAAAGCATTAGGTATTTAAATATTTTAGGCTTAATATAACAACTATTAACTAAAACAAATATAAGAATATTTATGGTAGAATATATGCATGAAAAATTATGAGGAGCAATGCATGTCTAATATTGCAGAACAAATTGAAGAAGAAATTGTAAATCAATTAAAAACTGTTGACTATGATACACATGAATTTACTATTGAAGTTATTTTATCTAAATTAAAAAAGAGTGAAATTTTTATTCCTCAATATCAGAGAAAATTTGTTTGGGATGAAAATAAAAAGTCTAAACTCATAGAGTCATTACTAATTAACATTCCTATTCCATATTTATTTTTAGCTGATACTGAAAGTGGTGATTTAGAAATAGTTGATGGTGTACAAAGATTATTAACCATTTATTCTTTCTGCAAAAATGATTCTAAATTGGATTTACCGGATTTAGATTATTGTAAAGATGAATTAAAATTGCAAAATTTGGAAAAATTATCCCAATTAAATGGTAAATATTTTACAGATTTATTAGAGTCAAGGCGAAAAAGGTTTTTAAATAAAACAATTCGTGCCATAGTTTTAACTGAAAAAGCAGATGAAGATGTAAGATTTGATTTATTTGAAAGAATAAATACAGGTAGCGATACTCTTAAAGGCATGGAAAAAAGACGTGGTGCATTTCAAGGTAAATTTACTGATTTCATTAAAGAAATTGCCACTAATGCCATGTTTATGTCTACATTAAATATAACTGACACTAAAAAGAAAAGACGAGAAGATGAAGAACTTGCATTAAGATTCTATGCATATTCGGATAATTATTTAAACTTTACCAAAAGTGTTCAAGGATTTTTAGATGATTATCTTATTGAGAAAAATGCTCAGTGGGCACAGTTAAGCGATAATGATTTAAAACAAGAAAAAGATGCCAAAACAAAAGAAATTATGGATGTTTTAACTTTTGCACAACAACATTTTGTAAATAACTTTTATAAAAATGAAAAAACAAAACAAAATTCCAGAGTGAGATTTGAAGCATTATCTGTTGGTACGAATTTAGCATTAAGACAAAGTCCTAATTTATTAAACCAAAATATTGATGTTAGCTGGGTAAACTCAAATGATTTCTTAAAATTAGTTACAACAGATGGCAGTAATACAAAAAAACGGGTTAATGCACGTATTGAATTTGTAAGAAATAAACTTTTAGGAAATTAGCAATGCAACAATTATTTGATGAATTCAATGAAAAAAAAGAGGAAATAGACTGCTATTACAAATTTTTAAGACAGATAACCTCTCAGACCTATATTCTTAAAAATATTCGTAAAAAACAAGATAATTGTCTAGATGTTAGAATACAAAAAATATTAAAAGCAAATACTTTTTTGCTTTTATATAATCTAATTGAGTCAACCGTCAAAAATTCTATACAATATGCATGCCAACAAATAGCCAAAGAAAATATTCAATATGAAACATTGGTTGAGGGTCTAAAAAAACAATGGGTAAATGTACACACAAGACAACATTTACAATCCCCAAATGATTTAAAACTAAGAGAAGGTGTTAAATTTATTATAGATAAGACCCTTGAAGATTTTATTCGATTTGATGATAAATACAAGATTGAGTATCAAAATAATATAGATGCAGAAACAATGCGTAAAGTAGCAAGAGACTTTGGATTTAAGTTGAAATTTGCAGATTCTTTAAAAGGCGGTTATAGAATCGCAGAAATCAAAGATAAAAGAAATTTCTTGGCACATGGCAATATTACTTTTTCGTCTTGTGGACAAGATAGTACTTTAGAGGATTTAACAAAATACAAAAATGACACCTATAAAATTTTAAATAAATTCCTAAATTCCATAAAAAAATATTTAGAAAAGAAACAATATAAAGCTATTTAACTATTACACAATGTTTTTTTATATGTTGCAATATAGATTCTCCAATAATTTTACCTAAATCAACAGGTACAGCATTGCCTATGTGCCGACCTATAACTTTTAAAGAATATTCTGAGCTTTCTACGAATTTATAATCTTTTGGAAAGGTTTGTAACAAAGCTCCTTCTCTAAGAGACAAAGCCCTATTTTGGGTTGGATGTCCAAATCTACCTGTTCCATATATATAAAATTGCGTTGTCATTGTTGGTGACGGGCTATCCCATTTCATTCTTCCATAAACAGCACTATAAGATTTTCCCGTTGATTTTTTATAACAATCTGGTAATAACTCCTTATCCCACTCTTGCCATGTACCACCAGGTGTTGATTGTTTAATTCTTTCCAAATTTATATTCGTTAATTTTGCACATCGATGCAATGGGTCTGCTTTATCTTGTTGACCATTTTTCAATTTTGGTAAATCTTTTATTGCTGTTTCTACAGTTCTGTAAATTTGATTTTTGCTTGGAGGAATTAACTCTATTTCTCCTAATTTAGAAGCTAATAAAACCAATCTTCTTCTTTTTTGGGGCAATCCATATTTACTACAATCAACAATTTTATATGATACCTTATAATTATTTTTTTCTAAAATATCCAAAAAATATTGAAAAATATCAAACTTAACTAATTCTGGAACATTTTCCATTGAAACTATATCTGGTTTAATGTTTTCAATGTGTTTAGCATAAAATTTTAAAAGATTCCATTTCTTGTCTTTTGTTCTATCTTTATATTTATTTGTTTGCCTTGAAAAAGTTTGACATGGTGCACAACCAACTAAAATTTTTATATCATCTTTTTTATAATATTTCGCAATTAATGAACTATCTATTTCTGATATATCACAATTTATAAATTTAGCATTATTATTATATTCATAAGCAAATTTGCAAGTACTATCACTGTCAAAACCCGCAATAACATTCAATCCTGCTTTTTGTAGCCCACAAGTTAAGCCCCCAACTCCACAGAATAAATCTACAACTGTAACATTTTTTGATTTAGACTTCTTCATAATTATAAGCATATCATAAAAATAAATGTTAGCGGCTTATTATACCACAAAGTTTGCGAATTGTTGTGATTTATTTGTTAAAAAATATAGAATTTTTCTATGGCTCCGATTAAAGGAGGCTAAATGGGAGATTTACCCCTCCCTCGCCCTTGCGTAAAATCAAAATTCTTCAATTTTCAATCTTTCCTTAATAGTTATTTTAAGTTGGTAGTTATAAATCCAATCAAATACATTTACCCCAAGTTGCATAATAGTTGCAAAAATTATGATAAATTAAAATCAAATCTGATAAAATATGAGAATAAAATCAGCTTCTAATTCATGCACCGCAATAAACAGAGATAAATTCTGATAATTTCTGAAAAATAGCGGCAATACTGCGTTATACAACTTCTAAGCGGTAGGTCATGCGTTCGAATCGCATCCAGGGTAAATAATAATAGGACAGGATTTATTCTTGTCCTATTATTATTTACTTTGGTATAGATTTAAATGCGTTTGTGCGTTCGGAGGATTTTGGCAAGTGCGCCGTGTGAGCACAGCGAACCCAGCACGTCCTAATGAGAAAGTCTACGAAACGATAAAATTGCTTTGCAATTTTGGAGTTGAGTACTAGACTTTCGAATTGCCAATAATCCGATTAATCGCATCCAGGGTAAATAAAAAGGACGGGTTTATCTCGTCCTTTTTATTTACTTTGAATAGCAATGAGAACGCTTTTTGCGTTCGAGCGGATTTCCACTCTACAGAACAAAACCTGACTAAATGTCCGGTTTTGTAAGCGAGGACGCTATAAAGAAATATCTGATTAAAGATTAAAAATACAAAAAGATGATATTTGCTAGATACTTTATTACTTATAGCTAATATATTGTATATTTTTTGCTCAGATGTAGAGATTTAGATAATATATTATCTAATATTATGTGCAGAAAAATAATAATTTAAATCATCATTCATATATATTTCATGTTATACTATGTTTATGAAATTCAAGTGTAAAATAGCTCAAGAATTACTATTAGGAAATCATATCATTAATAGTCTTAATTAAAATTTCCTTTTCATTACTGCCGTTAGTTTTAAATCTTAACAAAGGAATGCCATATTTTTGCAGAATTTCATCTTTTAATTGATCTCGCTCCGCTTGCTTTGTCCATTCTTTATGATATTCATAACCATCTACTTCTATAGCCAAGAACGGTGAATTGTCCATAGTTTTATAAATAACAAAATCAATATGTGTTAAATCATTAAGTAAATATTGCTTTTCTCTGTCCGAAGTTAATAATGATAAGTCTTTTATGATAGTTCTTAATTGAACATGTGCCGCTATATCAAATTGCTTTTTGTAATATTGGTTTAAAATTTTATTAATAAAAATATACATTAAGTTTTCACTATCATACTTGGATATTTTTTTATGTTTTCTTAAAAGTTCTTTTTTCCTTTGTTCATAACATTTATAAAGATAATCAAAAATGGAATAGAGCTTACTATCATAGACTTCTAAATTATTGTATTTTATATAATTTATAAGATCGCTTATATTTTTATCTTGGCTTATTTCATCAGAATTAATCACTAATATTAACTGTTCAATAGCTCTTGATATCGCAACGTTAAGACGATTAGGATTATCAGTAAAATCACTTATTTGATTGTCCACCGTTGAAATAATAATTACTTTGTTTTCTTGCCCTTGAAATTTATCAACGGTGTCAGCTTTTACGGTTGTACCTCTAAAAACTTTTTGCAATGCAATTGTTTGATTCCGATAAGGCGTAACAATTCCTAATGAATTATCTTCAAGGCATATATTATATTTAGGTATAATTTCATTTACAATCATATCTATCTGTCTTTGGTTATAATGATTACGAGCATGGTTACCTTCTGTTGTATAACATAAGACTAAAGGTGTTCTATCACTCTTTACATCGCTTAAAATAATTAATTCGTTGTTATAAAACTTCCGGTTGCAAAATTCGATAATTTTAGGATGACAACGATAGTGTTCTTTTAGTAATGTTTTGGGAGCGTTTTTAAACAATTCAGAAATGGACGATAGCAAACAGTGATTTTTATACCTATATGCTTCATTTAGCTGGTACTGTCTAAAAATGTTGTCTGTTAATTGCGCCGTTTCTTTATTTACAACATTAGGTAGCTGTTTTAAATCTCCTACTACAACTGCTTTTCTTGCACAAGCTAATGCTAATGCGCCAGTACATAAGTCAACCTGTGAAGCCTCATCAATAATGACATAATCATACATAACATCGTTTGATAGACAATTTTTCAAAGAATATGTTGTACTCAATACGACTGGATAATCTTCTATGAACATATTAGCTTTTCGTTTTAAATCTTCTAATTTATACGGTTCTCTGGCAAGAGTATTATATTTTTTATTTAATGCATGTTTAAAAATCCTTGCAGAAAGTTCTGAATATGCTTTCATTTTCGAGGCAAAATCATAATTTAATAAATTATTATTTAGTTTTTTTATATCAGTTTTTAATTCTTCTATTTTTAGTTCATAAAATTTATGTTGAAATTGAGCTTTTAAAAAATCTAAAGTGTATTTATTTTTCCTAATTAAATTATGTAATGTTAGTCGTTTTCTATCCCACAATTTTAGGTATTCTAAAATAATTAAAATAAATTTAATTAAGCTGTTATCATTGGTTATTTCTTCATAATTATCACAAGCAAAAATCATATCTAACGTCTTTAAAGAAGAGTTAACAGTTCTAATACATTTAGGTTCTGGTTTTACTTCAAGAGTTTTATAGTACTCTATGAAATGCTTTTGTTCTAATTCCACATTAGAGAGTTCTTGTCTTAATAAGGCTAATTTATTTTGTACATCGAGCTTTTCTTGTAATTCTTTATAATCCATATTTAATTTATTATCTAATTCAGCAAACAGTTCTGGTTCTATTCTCCAGTTTGAAATATCAGGTATTTCAGATTGAGATTTAATAAATTCTTGTCTGTTTTCCAGATTGCCTAAAAATGCAGCAATAAAATCAACCTCATATTTTTTCAGTTTATCTAGTACATTTTTAGTAGCAGAGTTGTTACTTGAAACAACTGCAACGCTTTGTCCTGACATTATGATGTTTGCAATAATATTCAAAATAGTTTGAGTTTTTCCAGTACCTGGAGGGCCTTGAATTATACTTAATTCATTTGATAATGCTCTATTAACAGCTAAAGCCTGACTATTATTAAACCCGAACGGATAAACAATATTTTGTTTTAATTTATCATCATTGTTAGGATGTTTTTGACTTATAAATTTGGCCAACATACTATTGCTGTCGATAAAATCTATTTTGTTATAATTAGATAATAAAATATTTTCACCATTTTTTGTTAAGCCGATGGCATTAGCTATATCTTTTAAATATTCAAAACAATTTTTTGCTTTTTGATCCTTTAGTTCCGATTCAATTATTTTAACATTATATCCTGCATAAGTATATTGTTTTCCATTATTAAATATAATGTTATATTTATTCCCAACTTTTTGATATCTAATAATTTTATTAGTACATTCTTCACCTTTTAAAAATATACGAAAATTTTTTGTCATAACACAATTATAATAGCATAAACCCGTATAACCTTTGAACTGTGATTTATCATACATTGATTCTTTTCGTTTTTTATCCCAATCATATTACCTTTTCCAGTAAAACAAGCAAGATAGGTATAAAGAAACTTTTGTTTAAAGATTAAATGCACAAAAATATGAGATTAATTAAATAATTTAGAACATTTTTCTTGAATATTTAATGCAACATCTTTTGCAAATTTTTCCTTGAGTCCTATATTTTGGGCAACCGCCAATATATCATCTAAAGTCGGATTTTTGCCTTCTCCGTTGATTGTTGTTGCGTGTTCGCCATTAAATGAAAAACTATAAGTCAAATCATACGCAGGAGATAAATGCCATTCTTTTTTTGTATCATCAAAAAGAAAAGAAAAATTCTTTGAATGGTCATCTCTGTTGTGTGCAAATACATTAAAACACATTAGCCTGAATAATTGTTCAACATCTTGATAATTTCTTGTTAATTCAAGTGTTAGCTTCATCAATGTATTGTAATCAAGATTAGGAAGCCTGTGGCTTGTTTCTAATAGCCCGCTTGCCGATACCATATGGACTTTTTTACAGTTTTTGCGGTCAAACCTTTGGACTCCAAAATACCCCGAACAAATTTTTGATGGAAAAAGCCTTGTTTCAGGCATATTTATGCCGCAATCTTTTGCACATAATGAATATTGATACTCTTTTTCGCCAATATTTTTAGGGTCAATAGATGACGGAAATTTAATTATCCAATCTTCGTTATCTATAGAAGTTAAAATTTTGGGTCTTGCTCCGCCGGATGAACCGCCCAGTTGAAAAAGTTCATCTAAGTTGTCCGAATCTTGTGATTCTAATATTTTTGAACACTCTTGTGCAAGAATATCGTAATCACTAATGTTATTTTCTGATTCAAATCTATGTTCCGGCTTATAAGTTAAAGCCCCCATACCGCTTTCCTGAACAACAGCAAGCCGATTGAGATTATCAATTCC
>CALUTF010000046.1 GCA_944323595.1 Candidatus Gastranaerophilales bacterium
GGTTTTTCTACGTCCTGTAGCCATAATTTCTTTATCTGCCATTATTTAGCCTCCTTTTCCAACACGATTGGTTTTTGTGCTGCGTGCGGGTGTTCACTGCCGTTGTATACTTTTAATTTAGTGAATTGAGTATCACCCAGAGTATTGTGTTGAAGCATACCTTTCACTGCTTTTTCAATCAATAATCTTGCGTCTTTTTCGCGTAATTCTTTTACGCTGGCTGCTTTTAAGCCGCCCGGATAACCTGTGTGGTGATAATAGATTTTATCTGTTTCTTTGTTGCCTGTTACACGAACTTTGTCTGCGTTGATTACGATTACAAAATCGCCTGTATCAACATTCGGAGTGTATTCAGGCTTGTGTTTACCTCTAAGGATGTTAGCAATTCTAACGGCTAATCTGCCGAGAACTTCGTCCTCAGCATCAATCAGATACCATTTTCTTTCAACTTCCAGAGGTTTTGCTGAATAAGTCTTCATGCTAATGTCTCCATTTATTATTTATTTTAGTATTCTACTTTCATAAGAGTCAATCCGTAAGGACTGACAGTTTGTCCCGCTTTCCGGCGGTCTTTTGCCTCAAGAACTTCTTTCATGTGTTCTGCGGGCAGGTTGTGTCCCTCTATTTCCAGGAGGGTTCCGACAATGGTTCTTACCATATTATAGAGAAAGCGATTTCCCTCTATAGTGATAATTACCTTATCGCCGGATTTTGAACATTCGGCTTTATAGATTATGCAGACTTTGCTCGGGTTTAGCGTTCCGGAACTCTTGAATGATGAAAAATCGTGCTCACCAGTAAGGTAATTAAGTGATTTTTGCATCCTGTCAAGATTGATGTCAAATTTTACTCTCAACAAATCACCGTCAAAAGCGTTTTTACATTTTCTATTGATAAATTCATATCTGTAAACCCGTTTTTTTGCTGATTTCTGGGCGTGAAATTTTTCATCGACGACTTTAAGGTCGCTGACGGAGATGTCATCGGGTAGTATTTCATTTAGTGAATAAACAAACTTTGAAGCAACAATCATTTGTTCAAGCTCAAAATGAACTACTTGCCCGATTGAATTTACACCTTTATCCGTTCTTCCGGAAAAGACTGTTTTAATCTGCCGTTTATTACTATTTGCGGATTTTCCGCATGTCAATTTACAAAGAGCTTTTTCAAGTTCACCCTGTATAGTCGGAGTATCTATTTCTTTGCCGTTTTCAAATTGAATTTGGCTGCCTGCATAGTTTTTTCCGATATACTGAACCTGAAAGGCATAGCGCATTGGTTTACACCAATTGGATTAATGCCATTTCAGAAGCATCGCCGCGGCGCGGTGGCAAGCGGTATATTCTTGTGTAACCGCCTTGACGGTCTGAATATTTTTTACCGATTACTACAAACAATTTTCTCAAAACTGTTTGCGGTGCTAATTTTTTCTCTGCATTTTGTGCTTCAAAAATTTCGCCGGTTGTTAAGTCCATAAATTGACCGATTTCTTTGTCATAGATGAATTTAGCGGCCTGACGACGTGCGTGAAGATCACCTCTTTTTGCCAGTGTGATAATCTCTTCTGCGTATGGTCTTAGAGCTTTAGCTCTTGCCATTGTTGTTTTGATTTCACCGTGTACAAAAAGTTCAGTCGCTAATGCACGTAACAAAGCTTTTCTTTGGTCTTGTGCTTTTCCCAGCGTATGTTTTTTTGTCATGTGTCTCATTGTTTTTATCCTTTATTGTTATTATGTATTATTTTCGTTAGTGTAGTTTAACCTACTTCTTCCTCAACTTCTTCATCTTCTTCAGGGTTTGGAGCAAGGTCTAAACCAAAGTGGTGAAGTCTTTCGATTACTTCATCAGAAGATTTTTTACCGAAGTTTTTAATATTCAGCAGGTCATGTTCTGATTTTTTAAGCAATTCACTCATAGAATTGATGCTTGCACGTTTCAGGCAGTTATATGCTCTTACAGACAATTCCAATTCTTCAATAGTCATGCTTGGAACATTTGTTTCTTCTTCAGTTTCTTCATCAAGGTCGATTGATGGAGAAAGTGCTTGTTGTCCGGTAATTGATGCGATTTGCATAAAATGATCAATTAACAGATTTGAAGCCTGGCTCAATGCTGTTGTAACTTCTATAGAGCCGTTAGACCAGATTTCAAGAGTCAGTTTATCAAAGTCTATTGAATCACCTACACGGGTTGGTTCAACGTTATAGCTTACTCTTTTAATCGGCATGAAAGTTGCATCTATAGGCAATACATCGATTGATGCTGCTTTAGAATCTCTTGGAACATCGTGCGGAACGTAGCCTTTGCCGGTTTCAACCACAACATCTGCGTGGAAGCTGCCGCCGTCTGCTACTGTGCAGATTAACCAGTCAGGGTTTACAACTTTTACACCTGCAGGAAGCTGGATATCACTTGCTAATACAGCGCCCGGTTTATCAACATCTATTCTCAAGTGTTGAGGTTCTTTTGAATCTGTTTTTACAACCAGACCTTTGAGGTTCAACATTACATCGATTACGTCTTCCAATACACCAGGGATTGCAGTGTATTCGTGAGTAATACCTTCAATTCTTGCTGAAGTTACAGCTGTACCTTCAAGGCTTGAGAGTAATACACGTCTGAGTGAGTTCCCGATTGTTGTTCCAAACCCCTTTTCTAACGGTTCAATTACAAATTTACCGTATTGTGATCCGTCAGAACTTGTTGTTGTATTAACACATTTAATTTTTAATTCCATTCTTTTAATCTCCTAGTTTTTTTGTTAACTATCTTTGTGGATGAACTTTCACCCGAGGTTAACGGAGGTTTGCTTTGTTAAAGTGTCCCCCTCAACTCCCTTTACTATTTAGAATAGTATTCGATTACGAGTTGTTCTTTAATTTCTGGATCTAATTCTTCTCTTTCCGGAATTCTATCGAATGTGATTTTTTGAGCTTCTTTATCAATAGTCATCCATGCAGGTGCACATGCCATATCAATCATTTCAGCTACGTTTTTCATAAACGCTGTGCTTCTTGATTTTACTGTAACAACGTCGCCTGCTTTCAGTAAGTAAGAAGGAATATCAACTTTTTTGCCGTTTACAAGCACGTGACCGTGGTTAACAATCTGGCGTGTTTGTTTACGGGTGATACCAAAACCTGCTTTGTATAATACGTTGTCAAGTCTTGATTCCAGCAATTGTAACAGAATTGTACCTGTAACCCCTTTTCTTCTTGCTGCTTCAGCATAATATTTTGCAAATTGTTTTTCGCTTACAAGGTAGGTAAATCTGATTTTTTGTTTTTCTGCAAGGTGCAAGGCGTATTCAGACAATTTCTTTCTTACTGCGCCGTGTTGTCCTGATGCATTTTGTCTCATTGATGATGTTAATTTTCTGTTTGAGAGATCTTTTACTCTTTTATTTCTGAATAATTTATTTGATGGTCCTGTATATCTAGCCATTTTATATTTTCTCCTTTTCTTTTGCGGGGCATCTATGGTTTGCGTTTGGACTATTCACGCAAGCCCCCGCGTTTGGTACATTTCTTTAATTTATTTTAGTTTATCGCAATCTTGCTTGAGTTTAATGTGTCTGGTTTCGTCTGTTTTTTATACTCTTACAAGTCTTTGCTGTTCCGGATTATCCGGCTGTCCTGTTCCTTGCTTTTGTCGGATGAGAACGGCCATTATTCCGGAATTCCGTTATACACGTCTCTTTTTAGGAGGACGGCAGCCGTTGTGAGGGATTGGAGTTACGTCTTTGATTAATGTAATTTCCAAGCCTGCTGCCTGAATTGCTCTGATTGCTGTTTCTCTGCCTGAACCAGGTCCTTTGATGTGTACTTCTACTTTTTTCATACCTTGATCTATAGATTTTTTAGCAACCAGTTCTGCTGCAGATTGTGCTGCGAACGGAGTGCCTTTTCTTGCACCTTTAAAACCGGTAGCACCAGCTGTTGCCCATGCAATAGCATTACCTTGTGTATCGGTTGAAGTTACTATTGTATTGTTGAAAGTTGATTGAATGTGTACAACTCCTTGCAATACATTTTTCTTTTCTTTTTTCTTTGTTTTTTGTGGTCTTGCCATTTTTATTTCCTTTATATTAGTTAGTTATAAAATTATAAAAACTTGTGTATTTCTTTTTCCTTTTTTAGTCACGGACTATTTCTTTTTAGAAACCGGTCCTGTTTTCTTTCCGCGTCTTGTTCTTGCATTTGTTTTAGTTCTTTGACCGCGGCAAGGAAGTTTACGTTTATGTCTGAGTCCTCTGTATGAACCGATTTCTTGAAGACGTTTGATATGCATTGTTACTTCACGTCTGAGGTCACCTTCGATATGGTAGTTTGCCAGTTCATTTCTTAACAATTTAATATCGTCATCTGTTAAGTCATCTGTTCTTAAATCCGGTGATATGCCGGTTGCTTTAAGGATATTTTCGCTTCTTTTAGGTCCTATTCCGTAGATATAGGTTAATGCTACTATCATTCTTTTGTTACGAGGTAAATCCACCCCTGCGAGTCTTGCCATTTTATATTTTCTCCTTTTCTTGTTGTTAGATTTTTTTGTGTATGAGGCTTAAATACTTCCTCACCACCGGGCTTTTAAGTCTTCCGGTCGGACTGATTAACGTATTAATTTATTCGTCTGTTCTTTGCTTATTTAATTTGAAGCATTGTTACAGTTGGGAAACAGCTCTGTTTGTGTCATCCCGCCGAAAAATTAACCTTGTCTTTGTTTGTGTTTAGGGTTTTCGCAGATTACTGCTACTCTGCCTTTTCTTTTTATGCATTTGCATTTGTCACACATTGGTTTTACTGATGATCTTACTTTCATTTCTTTTTTCCTTTATATATTTTGTACGTGAGATTTTATGTTATTTCAGACGGAATGTAATTCTTCCTCTGGTTAAATCGTACGGTGTCATTTCTACTTTAACTTTATCGCCCGGTAAAATTCTTATGAAGTTTTTTCTGATTTTACCTGATATATGAGCTAAAATTTCATGGTCATTTTCCAATTTAACTCTGAACATAGCGTTAGGCATTGATTCTATAATCGTACCTTCTAATTCTATTACGTCTTTTGCCATAGTGTCCTCTTTTTCGGCTGTAAATTATGCACCGTATTCCGGCGCTATTTTAATCATACTTGCAAAATATTTATTTGCAAGCGGTTTAGCCAGTTGTCATGAGAAATTTTTTATATCCAAGCTGCGATTGTTTTTATAAATACGGCACACAAACAATATTTGCTTGATTGTTTAAAATATCTTTGGCATGCAAGTTTTCAGCTTTTTGTAAATTTTTCTTAACATTTTTAATGTGTTGTATTTTTTATTTAACTAAAATATCATTCACTTGAAATTTTAAGTTTTGTTAAGTTTTTATGACTTTTTGAAATCGGTTAAAGCAAAAATTTTTTATATATATAGTTAAGTAACAGCGAGGTAAATATGGCCAACAAGGTGAACGGTATAGACGATTTGGAAGAAATCAAGGCGGCGGCAGCCTCTCAAGGTATGCAGGTTCCGAATTATCAGGAATGGAGCTCTATTCTTCAAAGTCTTGAAGAAGCAGGCGTTAAATCGACCGGTTCTTTTGAGGGTGATAAAGCTAAGCTGCAGGAAGTTGAAAAGACTATTAATGATTTTATAAATGAGGTTAAGACTCAGGAAGTCGCAAACCAGAAGACTAAAGAAACCGATATGGTTAAGGATACTGCGCAGTCGGATAAGGACCAAACAATTAAGGCGACTGTTGCCAACGGCACAAGTTCAATGATTTTGGCAGACTATATGAAATATTATCACATGTTGAGTTAATGTTTATTTATTATTTAAAAAGCCCGATTCAATCGGGCTTTATTATTTTAGTGTATGAATTCTTGTAAGCGGCCAGAAGCGGAAGACTGCTTTTCCCACAAATCGTTTTTCATCAAGAAATCCCCAGTAGCGGCTGTCTTGCGAGTTGCCTCTGTTGTCGCCCATCATAAAGTATTTATGTTCAGGAATAATAAACGGTCCGCAGTACATTGCTTCAGTGCACACCGGATATTCGTAGGGACTTCTGACATAAGGTTCTTCCAGCGGTTTGTCGTTAATATATACTGTATTTTTCCCTGTTTTATCGGTTTTAATTTCGAATTTATCTCCCGGCATACCTATGACACGTTTAATATATGCTATATCTTTACAAAAGAAGCCTGTAAGACGGGAGAATAATTTCCACGGTGTATTTTTAAGAGGTTCTGACGGAGGATAGAATACCATAATATCACCGCGTTCAGGAGTTTTGTAGAAGCGCGAAAATCTTTCCACAAAAATTCTGTCACCCTCTATCAGTGTAGGCTTCATTGAGCCCGACGGTATCCAGCGGATTTCTCCTATAAAAAACCTTATTATAATTACCATTACAACAACGAAAACTATTGTTTCTACAGTCTCTTTTATTGCCGGTTGATTTTTTCTATAAAATTCTGTAAGTTTTTCTTTAATCATGTCTAAATAGTTCCAAAAGCTCTACAATTGCAAGTTTATACGGATTTTCATCCAATTTTTTTATTATATCGTAAGATTTATCAATATAATTATTCAACAACCGTATGGTTTTTTCAATACCGTCAGAAATGTCTGAAGAGTTTTCCGCAAGAATTACAGGCGCAGTGTATATTCCGGCGTTTAAATCACTCTTTGTTGTTTTAAAATTTATTAAATCATCGCGTATCTGGAATGCTGTACCGAAATTGATTGCAAAATCTTTTGCAGCGGTTCTTGATAAATTGCCGGAAAGTATTGCAGTGCTTTCAATTGAGGCTTGAAAAAGCGCCGCAGTTTTTTGTTGTGATTTTGTTATGTAATCTGACAGACTAATTTTTTGATATTTAGAAAAATACTGGTTAATTTCGCCTCGGCACATTGTCTTCATTATATCTGAAAAGAGTTCCGTAACTGTAGAATTATTTAAGGTGCTTATTTTTCTTAATGCAGCTGCAAGAAGATAATCTCCTGAAATTACAGCTAATTTGTTATCAAATTCACTGTGCAAGGTTTTTATATTACGACGTGTCGGACTTTCGTCTATTATGTCATCGTGTATAAGTGATGCGTTATGAATTAATTCTACTGCACTTTGCAGATATATCTGACGGTCATTTATTTCAATATTATTAGCTTTAAGATATAAAAATGCCAGCAGGGTTCTGATATGTTTTGATGGTGCCGTAAGCAGGTTTTTCAATGAGGAATTCAGCGGCTCATTTAGGTTTATTTCGCTGACTAAATCGTCGGTAACTTTTGCGATGTCAGGTTTTACAAGCTCTAAAATTTTATTGTACTCTTCATTAAATCCCATAAATCTGATTTTATCATGAAAACATTAACAGTATATATAAGGCTGCCGGATAAATTTCATGATAAAAGTACGTGGAATGGGGCTTTAATGTAAATTATAGATATTTTATAAAAAAGACCTGATTAGAATCAGGTCTTTTTTTATTATTTTATTTTACAACGATATTAACCAGTTTTTTCGGAACGACAATGGTTTTAACTATTGTTTTTCCCTCGGTGAGTTCTTTGACTTTAGGACTGTTCATTGCGAGAGTTTTGAGTTCATCTTCCGATGAAGCTTCATCAGCCTCAATTTTGTCTTTAACTTTGCCGTTAACCTGAACTACCAGAGTGATTGAACTTGCTTTTGCAAGATTTTCATCCCATTCGCACCATGGTTCATTGTGTATTGAAGTTTTTCCGCCTAAATCTGCCCACGCCTCTTCTGTCAGGTGAACCGCTACAGGCGACATTAATTTTAACAGTGTTAAAATTGCAAAACTCAATACATTTTTATCCTCCGCAGTCATTTCTTTTTTCAAACCGCACCATTCATAAATTGAATTGGTAAGTTCTCTGTATTTAGAAATAACCGTATTGAACTGGAAGTCATTTGAAATGTCGTTTGTAATTCCTTTGATTGCAATATGAACTTTTCTTACCAGATCATCATTTTGTTTGGAAAGCGGGAATTCCAGCTTGTAATCAAAGGTTATATTATCAGCATTAGATGCTACAAGGCGCCATACTCTGTTCAGGAATTTATAGCAGCCCTCAACACCTGCATCTGACCAGTCAAAATCTCTCGCAGGAGGTGAGTCAGAGAGGATAAACAGTCTGGCTGTATCTGCACCGTAATTTTCAAAGATTTCATCAGGGTCAACGGTGTTGCCTTTTGATTTTGACATCTTTGAACCGTCTTTTAAAACCATGCCCTGTGTAAGAAGATTTTTAAACGGTTCATCAAAATCTAAAAGACCTAAGTCTCTTAGAGCCTTTGTGAAAAATCTTGAATATAGCAGGTGAAGAATTGCGTGTTCAATTCCGCCTACATACTGGTCAACAGGAAGCCATTTATTAACAAGATTTCTGTCAAACGGCTTTTCTGAATTTTTTGCATCTGCATAACGCAGGTAGTACCAGCTTGAACAAATAAACGTATCCATTGTATCTGTTTCACGTTTTGCAGGACCGCCGCAGCAAGGGCAGGTTGTATCAAGGAAAGTTTTTGATGTCAGTATAGGTGACTTACCTACTACGCTGAAGTCAACATCTTTCGGCAGTAATACAGGCAGCTGGTCTTCCGGTACCGGTTGAATGCCGCATTTTTCACAGTATACAACAGGAATAGGGGCACCCCAGTAACGCTGACGGGATATTAACCAGTCGCGAAGTCTGTATTGTGTTTTAAATTCACCAAATCCGCCGTCTACTGCTTTTTGTGTAATAGCTTTTTTAGCCTCTTCGTTGCTCATTCCGTTGAATTCGTCTGAATTAACCAGTACCCCCGGTTCTGTATATGCTGCATCTTTGCAGTCGGACGGATTTTCAGGATTTTGTATAACGACTTTCATCGGCAGATTATATTTTTTTGCAAAATCAAAGTCGCGGGTATCGTGGGTCGGAACTGCCATTACCGCACCTGTTCCGTATTCTACAAGTGCATAATCCGCTGTCCAGAGCGGGAATTTTTCACCTGTAAACGGATTTATACAGTGTGTTCCGAGAGGTACGCCGGTTTTTGTTCTTTCTGTGGAAAGTCTTTCTATTTCAGTCATTTTACGGGCGTTTGCTCTGTATTCTTCAACTGCTGCTTTATTTTCAGGAGTTGTTAATTTTTCTATATCTTTGTATTCAGGCGCAACAACAAGATAGGTTATACCATAGGCAGTATCAGGTCTTGTTGTATAAACAGGAATTTCCATATCACTGCCGTCAGGTGCGTCAACTACTTTGAATTTCAAAATAGCACCCTGAGATTTTCCAATCCAGTTTGCCTGCATTGTTTTTACGTTATCTCCCCAGCCGGTGAGTTTATCCAAATCCTGAAGCAATACTTCCGCATAGTCGGTAATCTTTAAAAACCATTGTGAAAGATATTTTTTCTCAACAACGCTGTCACATCTCCAGCATTTGCCGTCAATTACCTGTTCGTTTGCAAGTACGGTTGCGCATTTGTCACACCAGTTTACTGCGGCTTCTTTTTTATATGCCAGACCTTTTTTATATAATTGTAAGAACAGCCATTGTGTCCATTTGTAATAATCAGGTTTGCATGTTGCGACTTCTCTGTCCCAGTCGTATGAAAGACCGAGCATTTTTAACTGTTTTGTCATGTATGCAATATTTTCATCAGTCCATTTTGCCGGATCTGCACCGTGCTTCATAGCGGCATTTTCTGCCGGCAGCCCGAAACTGTCCCAGCCCATCGGGTGAAGTACATTGTAGCCCTGAGCTTTTTTGAAACGTGCTATTACATCGGTTATTGTGTAATTTCTAACGTGTCCCATGTGCAGTTTGCCTGACGGATACGGGAACATTGAAAGGGCATAATATTTAGGTTTATCTGAATTATCTGGGGTTTTGAATGCTCCGGATTCTTCCCAGACTTTTTGCCACTTCTTCTCTATTTCTTGCGGAAAATATGATTCTTTCATCTTTAAATTTTTACTCCCTATATACTCTTGATTAAAATAATATCACAAATAATTTAATGTGTTTATACTATTACCGTTTTTTTAGATTTATCGTATAATAATCTTATTATGAAGAGATTATTATTAACTACATTAATTTTAACAACGGCTTTATCATTTGTACAGGCTCCTGCACATGCCGGATTTATTGCAGAACAAAAAGCAAAGATTGAATTTAAAAGGGAATTAAAGAACGAGCAGAAGAAACTTGAAAATGTTATTAAAACCCAGCTGGAATATTCAAATAAGCATGATTTAAACGGGTTATCAAGTTTGTATACTGCTGATTTTATGAATAATGACGGCTATAATAAAAAGTTATACATGTCACTTGTTCAGGATACCTGGGACACATACAATGATATTACCTACGATGCCGTGATTGAAGAAATGGAGATTGATAATAATTTTGCGACAATTACGACAAGAGAGACTGCTGTTGCCACTGTTACAAGTGATGATGATGTTCTTGAAGCAACAGGAGAATTGTATTCAAAAGGTAAGTGCATCTATTATCTTGTAAAAGTCGGTGAAGATTGGAAAATTCGTTCCGAACAGATTTTAGAAGAAAGAACAGCGCTGAAATACGGAGATGCAAGATATACGGATATTGATTTAATTTCACCTAATCAAGTACCGGCAGGAAGCGAATATTCTGCAAGCCTTAAGCTTGATTTACCAAAAGAGGCAATAGTTATAGCCTCAATAGGTAAAGAAAGAATGGTGTACCCGCAGGTTAAGTGTGACGAAGTTTTTAGAAAACTTCCTGAAGATCAGGTGTTAGAGAGAGTATTCAAGGCAAATACGCAAAATCTTAATGAATATACAGTTGCGTCTGTTGGTATTACCAGAGCCGAACCGGAATCAGAGTCTGTTGTCCGTGTTTATATGAGCGGACTTGCTATTCTCATGACAAGGGTTAACATAATCCCTGAGAATAAGTTCATAGAATTTGAGGAAAAAGATGCAGAAAAAATTTAGCAGATTTTTTTATTTTCTTGTATGTTTCATATTTTTTATAATATGTAATTTTTATGCATCTAATCAGATAATTTCCTATATAAAAAGCGGTAATGCAGTTTCTGACAACAGATACTTTGCGTTAAACTATGTTCAAAACACAGGAGCAGCTTTCAGTATTTTACAGAATTCCACCGAGCTTTTGATAATTCTTTCGGTAGTTGCTCTTGTAGGTATTTTTATTTATATCATTAAACACCTCAAAAGTATTTCTATGAAAAGTTTATTCTGTCTGGCCTTGTTATCAGCAGGTATCGCAGGTAACATGCATGAAAGAATTGTATACGGATTTGTTCGTGATTATTTTCAGGTTAAATTTATTGATTTTCCTGTTTTTAATGTAGCTGATATTTTTATTAATGTAGGTGTTATTCTTTTAATTATAATAATTCTTTTGAAGAAAACCAGATTATGATAATTTTTACGGACGACAACAATGAAGATATAAGGCTGGACACTTATTTAACCGAAGTGTTGAATAATTTTTCGCGTACTAAAATTCAGAATCTTATCAAAAATAAACTGGTGAAGATTAACGGACAGGATAAAAAATCTTCATATATTCTGCGCGACGGGGATAGGATTGATTTTGAACTGCCGCCTGAAGATATAGTGAAAATTCAACCCCAAAATATTCCGCTTGATATAATCTGGGAAGATGAAAATATGCTGGTTGTTAATAAACCTGCCGGCATGCTTACACATCCGACATCATTAGAAAAAGACGGCACTCTTGTTAATGCTCTTATGCATAAATACGGAGATAATTTGTCCGATATAAACGGCGAGTTTAGGCGCGGAATTGTTCATAGACTGGACAGAAATACTTCGGGGCTTTTAATGATAGCCAAGAATAACAGAACCCATGAATATCTGGCGCAGGAAATTAAAGACCATAAAATTACCAAAAAATACAGAACGATTGTAAATGGTATTTATGAAAAAGATGAGGATGTTATTAATCTTCCTGTCGGCAGAAACCCGAAACAGCCCCACAAAATGGCA
Source organism: Candidatus Gastranaerophilales bacterium (assembly GCA_944323595.1). GTDB lineage: Bacteria > Cyanobacteriota > Vampirovibrionia > Gastranaerophilales > Gastranaerophilaceae > CALUVN01. The sequence goes on from CALUTF010000046.1 coordinate 12,034, forward strand.
GTTGTTGCGGATGGAAAAGAAAGTATTACCCTCGTTAAAGTTGTTGAAAGGTTTAAAGATTATACATATCTTGAATTAACCCTAGTGACGGGGAGAACCCATCAGATAAGAGTTCACCTTAGTTCTTTACATCATCCGGTTTTTAATGATACTTTATACGGAGCAAAACAGGAGAAAGTTTCTACTGAGGAACAGGTTCTGCAATCATACTTTCTGAGGTTTACAAAACCGTTTTCTGATGAAATAATAGAGTTGGAGATAGAACCTGATGAAGATTTTAAAAAGGTTTTAAGGTACATAAAAGACAGGAGTGTGAAATTATGAGAAGAATTATAAATATAGCTGCATACCTGCTGATGGTTGCTCTTATATATGTTGCCTGCGTAAATTATACGGATGTTGCGCATTTACAAATCTGGGGGCTTGAGGGCGCTTCTGCTCTTCAAAAATTCGGTATTCCAACAGATGCTGTTTTCAGAGATACACGTCTAACGTGGATTATCATAGGAACATTGCTTTCAGGTATTTTTATAGGTGCATCTGTTGTTGCACAATTCTATTTTGCACAAAAAGAAAAACTGGAAGCCTACAAACGTGAACTTGAACGCAAAATGATAACAAATTCCTCAAGTACATCAAAAATTGAAGTTCTTGAATCTAAAATAAAAACACTTGAAACTGCTCTGCAAAATGCCTTGAAAAAATAAGCGGTTTTGTATCAAGTATCAATGTGTTTATTTGTATTTTTTGCATTAAAAAAGCCTTTGTGATTTCTCAAGCAAAGGCTTTTTTTAATGTGTTTCGTTTTTGAAAGTTATTAGTCAAAAACGTAGTTGATGATAGAAGCTTCTCTTGCGCGTTTAATCGCAGTAGCAATCATTCTCTGGTGTTTTGCACAGTTGCCTGTAATTCTTCTAGGAATGATTTTGCCAGCTTCTGTCAGATATCTTTTTAATTTTGCTGCGTCTTTGTAATCGATATATTCAACTTTATCTGCACAAAGGCTGCAGTTTTTACGTTTTTTCTTGTCTGACATATCTTGTCTTGCCATCTTTTTAAGTTACCTTTCTATTTTTGCGTCACAGACGCTCGACCTAGTTTTCTACTTTTTGTTAATTAATTTTTTTCCTGTCAAAATATCCATAACGGATATTCCTGTTGTTTTTCTATCGGGTTCTTCCCGTTTTACAAATACATCTTGAAGTGGATTTGTTGCGTGTTTGTTTTGGAAGTATTTGTATGTTGATTTGTATTGTTCTTGTTTTATTTTTTGTGTTTGTGATGAGGCTTTCTGCATCATTGCCGGAATGAATTTTCCGCTGCTCATATCGGGGTACTCCTTTTGTGTATATTTTTAAAAAGGAATTTCGTCTTCGCCGATAAGTTCATTAGAAAAATCGTCTGATTCAAATTTTACAATTTCTTCCGTACCGAATTTTGAACTTCCGGCGGCTTGCACAGCAGAAGCTTCTCCCAGTTTTTCAATTGTATTGGCATCAATTTCATAAATTCTTTTTTCAGAACCGTCATCCATTTTTACGGCTTCAACCTGAAGTCTGCCTTCTACAAGTACCCGTTCATCTTTTGATATTGAAGAAACAATTTCGTCAAGAGAATTTCTTTTGGATAATACTCTGATGAGCATTTCTTCTCTTTCACCAATATTAAGAACAAAAGATGAAACTGCAACGTTGTTTTGAGTAAAACGTTTTTCCGGTGCTCTGTAAACTGTTCCGGTTACTACTGCTTTTGCAAGTGACATTTAAACTTCCTCTATTCTTTAGTTACAATTAAACAGCTGCTTTTTTAGAAACTTCGATGAACATAGTTCTGATAATATTATCGTTCAATCTGAGTTGTCTTTTGAATTCAGCAACTTTATCAGCAGGCAAAGCCAAAACCATAGAAGTGAAAAAACCGTCTCTAAAGCTTTGAACATCAAATGCTAATTTTTTTCTGCCGATTTTATCAACAGAATCAACTTTTCCGCCGAAATCAACGATAGTTGCACTTACAGCATCAACAGCTTTGTCAATTTCTTCAGCGTCAAGATTTGGTTTGAATATAGCTAACAATTCATAAGTTTTCATTTGTAAATTTCTCCTTTTTGTCTAAACTAGTGTATAAATCAATAATATCATGAATAAATAAATTATTACAAGATGTAATCTGCAAAAAAGCTGTATTCTGCCGGTCCAATAAGAAATACATCTTTTTTTGTATCGGCTTGAGAACCTTGCCATTCAACAAATACAGACCCGCCAAGCAAATTTACTTTGACTTTATTTTCTGTTAAGTTATTTAAAACTGCTGCTACCACAGATGCGCATGCACCTGTTCCGCACGCCAGAGTAATTCCGCATCCTCGTTCATAGACGCGCATATCCATTTCATTCGGGGAGATAATTTTTACGAATTCAGTATTAGTTTTTTCCGGAAAGAATTCATGTTTTTCAATGAACGGACCATAAATTTGAGCAAGCGGCATAGGATCTTCGTCTGTAAAGATTATACAGTGCGGATTTCCCATGGAAACGGGTGTGATGTCAAATTCTTTTCCGTTTACAATTAAAGTTTTTAGCCCTCTGAACGGGATTTTAGCATCTTCAAGAATAGGATTTCCCATATTAACCCGTACCATCCCGTCATCCAGCAGTTGAGGTTTAATCACGCCGGCAAGTGTTTGGACGGAGAATTCTTTTTTTGAAACAAGCTTTTTATCATAAACATATTTAGCGAAGCATCTCATACCGTTACCGCACATTTGAGCGGTAGAGCCGTCAGAGTTAAAGAAGTACCAGCCAATGTCGGTATCTTTAGTGTCAATATTCGGGATAATAAGACCGTCTGCTCCGACTCCGAAATTTCTGTTGCAAATTTTTTTAGCAAAGCTTTCCATTGACATTTCTGTTTTTTGGAATTCCTGATAATCAATAATAATAAAGTCATTCCCACAGCCTTGCATTTTAGTAATTTTAACAGTTGTCATAATATTCTCCGTTTCTTGTACAACTATTTTACAATAAAATAAGATATTGACAAAATATTTTCTGCAAATAAAATAAATAATATCTGATAAAACTGAATGGAGGAGTGCCAGAGCGGTTTATCGGAGCGGTCTTGAAAACCGTCGTACGTGACGAGCGTACCGTGGGTTCGAATCCCACCTCCTCCTCCATTTAAGCCACCTTTCAAGGTGGCTTTTTTAATTGCTTTTGGACATATCTTAATGTATTTGTATGTCCGGTTCGTTGTATATAATGTAATAAAGTGAGTGCTTTGCGTATGACAGATGGTGCGATTATTTCGGGCAATCGGCTTGTGTAGCGGATTTTAG
>CALUTF010000047.1 GCA_944323595.1 Candidatus Gastranaerophilales bacterium
TCACTATCGTGATAAAATGCCTATTGCAAATGTAATAAATATCCTTATAAAAGATTCAGGAACACATTTTGATAAAAATATCGTAGATGAATTCCTGAAAATATCTACGGACAAAATAGTTAAAGTTTTCCTGACCGAAAATCATAACAACCTGACGGATGCTGACAGCGAAATTTTAAGTCATTATAACCTGAGAGATATTTATAACTTCACAAACGATGAAAACGCTTCAGAAGAACAAAAAAATATTGTAAACTTGTTTAATTATTACTATCAGGGTAAAATAGATAATATTGAGGATTAATTTTGAAGTCAAAAAACATAATAACAATAGCAGCTATATCTGTAATGATTGGTTCGGCAGCATTTGCAGCGGACGGTTTCAGCCTGATAAAATTTGCCAACCCTCTTGACTTCGGAAATGATACTCCGGTTAACACAACAGTAGAACTGCCTAAAAAAGTTACTCTGACTCACAATGACGTTCATAACCACTACGTTATAGCACTTGACAGATTTATGCAAAGCAACGTCAAATCTTCGTACGCAGATTTCAAAGTGCTGCTGGAAACAATGTCCCCGAGTGATACCGCATATATCCTGATTTCTGAAAAACTTGCATACATAGGATTTTTCTCACTTTCCGATTATGCAATATCCAAAGCCGGTGATAAAGATTTAACAGCAGTTATGGCAGATGATATCAAACACTATTATTTCCCGTCTAAAAAACTCTCACAGGCCGATGAAATATATCTCGGAGAAGTTTTTTCCAATATAAATTATAATGCCCAGAGCCGTGAAGCAACGGAAGAACTGCTTAAAAACACGACACTTATGGCAAATTCGGATTATGCAAACTATATTGCGGCACTCGGCTTTTTCCGCTCAAATAACTACCTTGAAGCTGAAAATTACATAAATACCGCAATATCAATGAATCCGCAAAATTTGAATTACAAAAGGCTTAAAGCCGAAATCCTCGCACAAAATAAACAGGGTAACGAAGCACTTAAACTGGTAGAATATATTAAATCCCAGAATCTGACCTCTACAGAATTTGTCAGAAAAACAAACTCCCTTGAAATGTACGTAAATTACCTCGCTAAGAAAAATGAAATTACAAAAAAATATTACCTTGGCTATTACTATTATTATGAAAACGAACCGATAAAAGCTATCCGTACTTTGCAGGGTGCTATTACTACAAAGAAAAAGTACAACAAAGATATTTATGCACTGCTCTCAAGAGTATATTTCGATAATCATGACTTTGAAAAAGCACTTGATATGGCAACAAAAGCAAACAAACTTGACGGAGGCAACAGTCTTGCGCTGTCTGTACTCGGGGATTTAAGCTTTAAAGATGCTGATTACAAAACTGCGTTGAAATATTACAAAAATGCGGAATCAAAAGATAAACATTCCTTTGAAAATTCCGAAAAAGTCGCCCTTACATACCAGAAACTCGGCGATAACAAAAAAGCAAATGAATTATATGCAAGAATATTGAAAGCAACTTCGTCATCTTATCTCTCTTATTATCACATAGGATTATTTGATAAGAGCAAGGAACTTGCATACCTGAAAAAATCAGTTGCGCTAAACCCGTATTTTATAGACGGCTGGATTGACCTTGCCCGCTGTGAAATAGAAAGACAAAACTTTGATACCGCTCACCAGTATCTCGCTGTAGCTAACTATATTGACGAAAATGATTTTAGATATTATTATTATCAAGGATTGATGTACAAGCATCAGGGAAATTTAAACGAGGCAGTTTACAACTTCAAAAAAAGTTTAATTCTTAATCCTGATTTTACACCTGCAAAAGAGGAATTAAGCATATGAAAAAAATAAACATACTGATAGTAGAAGATCATGAACTGACAAGATTTGGTTTAAAAACAACGTTCGACGGAGTAGACTACGTTGAAGATATTTATGAAGCAGAATCTGCAGAAACTGCCATTAACCTTTTCAGTAATTACAAAATAGACGTAGTAATCATGGATTTGGGACTCCCGAAAATGAACGGAATAGAAGCAACAAAACAAATCCATGCAATGAACAAAGACGTAAAAATAATTATTCTGACTTCCCACAATGATGAACACGAGGTGCTTGACAGTCTTAAAGCAGGTGCAAACGCTTATTGCTCAAAAGAAATTAATCCACAAAGACTCGTACAGGTTGTACAATCAGTAGCAGACGGTGCAGCATGGTTTGATCCTAATGTGGCACACATAGTTCTGAAAGCTACCACCCATTCACCTGCGGAAATCTCTGACGACAACCGCAAAGCCTACGACCTGACAGCAAGAGAAGCACAAATATTGAAACTTATGACAGAGGGCTATAGTAACATGGAAATAGCCCAGATACTTGTTATCAGTATAAATACAACAAAAGCTCACGTTGCAAATATATTGCAAAAATTAGAAGTAGATGACAGATTACAAGCAGCACTGAAAGCCTTAAAATACAAGATTGTATAAAACAACTTGCAAAGGAAATAAAAAAATGTCTGAATCAAAGAATATTCTGCTGGTAGATGACAATCCTAAATATCTGAATGATGCACTTCCTTACTACGGATACAACGTTACATCAGTTACTGACGGAGTGCAAGCGTTAAGATATTTGAAAAAAAATGCACAAAGTGTTGATTTAATTTTACTTGATGTTATGATGCCTAATATGAACGGATGGGAAACATTAAAATCCATCCGCAATGACAACCAAACAAAACACATGCCTGTAATAATGATTACAGCAGTGAATGAAGATCAAAAAATGATTTCAGGCTTGCGAAACGGAGCAGATGATTATATAATAAAACCGTTTATTTTACCCAATCTGCTCGCACGGATAGAAGCAGTTCTCAGACGCTGTGAATGGCATTCCGAAAAAAAGAATACCACCGCGGCAGATTCGGAAGAAAATACAATACCTTTGACCTCAAGGGAAAAAGAAATTCTAAAACTCGTTTCACAAGGCGCAAGCAACAAAGAAATAGCCGACACTCTTGTTGTCAAAGAAGTTACAGTAAAAACACATCTCAACAGTGTTTTTAAAAAACTAAAAGTAAGCAGCCGCACTCAGGCAGTTTTGAAAGCAATGCAAATGGACATATAAAAATTATTTGGAATAAAAAAGAATAAAAGGAGAAATATAAAAATGATAGATTATACCAGAGAAGAACTGATAAGTTTGCTGAAAAAGAATCCGGAACGTTTTAACGAATGGAAAGTTGAGCAGGAAGAAATCGATTTGAGCGAAGTTGATTTTTCAGGTATTAATCTGAGTGAAGTAGATTTCAGCGGCGTAGATTTGAATTCAAGCTCATTTGCAGACTGCAGTTTATCATTCGTAAACTTCACCAACGCTGATTTAACCTCTGTTGACTTCACACGTTCAAGAGTTCTGGAGTGTGACTTCACTGAAAGTTTACTCACCGGTGCTGATTGCAGTTATGCAGAAATGACTTACTGCAATTTTACGGATGCGGATATGGCAGGATGTGTTTTGTGTGAATGTGATTTGAGCAATTCAGATTTAAGCGCATCATATAACCTCCATGCCAGCAGATATGACAGCGATACAATCTGGCCTGATAATGATATGCTTCCTGAAGATTTTGAGGCTAATTATTCTGACGATCTGTCTTCACTAAAAGATGAAGAAGACAATACCGTAAGTGATTATTAATATTTCAAACTCAATAAAAAATCCCTTGCCTGCTCGGTAAGGGATTTTTTATATTGATTATCTGCCTTGTCTTCCGTATTGAGAAGAACCTTTTCTTCTGTTGATAGCTTTGATAACTCTTGCTGTTCTTTTTCTGTCTGTAAGATGTAAATCCCTTCTTTGTTTTTCTTCTTCGCCAGACGGTTTGTTGAGCATAGAACCAGCAGCACCCATAGCGGCAGGGACTAATGTTTCCATTGCGCCTTTTGTGATTGCGCCGAAAGCTGCTTTTGTAAGAGCTTTCTTTGTACCTGCAGCCATTGCTGTTTTTGCGGCAGTTTCAAATGCAGCTTTAGTAGCTTCTTCAGTAGTTTGAACAACCATATTTTGTGCAAGTGTCTTAGTTAATTCACCGCCACTTTGTTGCATCATTTGTTGAGACATTTGTTGAGCCGCATTGTTCATAATCTGCATTTGTGCTTGTTGCAAAGCATTGTTTGCCAATTGTTGACCGGCTTGAGTAGCAGCTTCAACTGCTTTTGATGCGTCATCAAGACCAGGAAGTCCACCAATGCAGCTCATACCAAGAGCTGCAGCATTTGTTAATACTCCCATCAAATTGCCCTGACAAGCAGCTATGGTAATTTTTGTCAATTTTACTGCCATACCGGTGTATGTTCCTACCATATTCAAAACATTACCAACACCGATATTTGATGTACCTGTTGTACTTAATGTTGTACCGGCAGCTACCATGGCTGCACCAGCAGCAGCGGTCCAAGGAGTACAAAGCATTGCATTACCGGTTACAATCATTGCTGTACCGGATGTAACTTGAGCACCGCCTACACCTGTGAAGATTTGACCGGTAATTTTTGTAGCTGTTGCAGCGTAATCAACGTATGTTAATGCTTTATCAAGTTTTTCGTTTTGTTTTTGTTCTTTTTCAGAAGCTTTTTGTGCCTTTTCTGCACGTTTTTGTTGTGTTTTAAGATTCTTTTGAAGCTTTTTAGTACTTTTGTTGCTTCTTGTTTGTAAAGCTGTAATTTGAGCAACGTTTGCAGTAACTTTATCTGTTAATTTTTGAACCTTGCCGCCGCTGATGTCGAATGCAGCTGCTGAATTTGTTGCTGCAGGAGCAGAAGCAGACATATTTGACGGAACTGCTGAAACTGAAGCTGCACCGCCGGTTACAGCGCCGGCTGATGGTGCACCTGCAGACATTGAAGCATTAGCTGCCACCGGTTGAATACCTGTAGCAGCAGGTTGACCTGCAGCAGGTGTTGATTGTTGTGCCTGCATTGCTTGCTGTTCGTTCGCTGCGTCTATTTCATCAAGTACACTTTGTGATTCATCAGTAAGTTTGATGATTTTTTCTTCAATTTCTTTAATTTCTTTTTGTGTAGCTTTGATTTCTTTTTGAATTTGTTTATCTGTTTTTTCTAAATCTTTGCCTTCTTTTTTAGCGTCTTTGCTTGCTTTGGTTTTATCTTTGTTTTCTTTTTCGACGTTTTCGCCTTCTTTTTGGTTTTCATTGGCAGTTGCTTTACCTTCATTAGTATCAACGCTGTCAACAGTAACTTCTTCTTCTTTTTTGTCAGTGCCTTTTCCGCCTTTGCCTGATTCTTCAGGAGAATCAGCTGCGGTTTCACCTTGTACTGCGGATGCAGATGCCATTCTTGATTGGAAAGCTGCGAATGAACCGGCAGGTGCACCGTTTTGTTGTTCAACTACAGTGTCTTCTACAGATTCTTCAACTGCATCTTGAACCGGTGCAGGAAGAGTGCCGCCTGCGACGTTAACAGCTACACGGGTTTGAGTTTGAGCAGCTTGTTGTACCGGTTGTTCTTCTGTTTGAGCGGATGCATTAGTTGATGTTGCATTAGCGGCAGATGCTGCTGTAGTTGTTGTTTCTGCATTATTTTCAGAAGTTTCGGCTGATGCATTTTCATCTTGAGCAGATGCTGCATCGGTTCCGTTGTTTTCTGCACCTGCAGACTGGCTGTTTGCAGCTGTTTTAGCTTCTGCAAAAGTAGTTTCTTTAACTTTTGTTTTATTTTCGTTGTTACTGTTAAGACTTGCAGCAACTGTATTTTGAGCAACTTCAAGTGCTTCAGCAGCTTTATCACCGGCTGCAATTGTAGATGCACCCTGATTAATTGCTCTAACTGCAACAAAACCGTTAATACCGTGTCTGAATAATGCACGTATCGGGCTGCTGGTTACAGATTCAGCTTCATCTGCTGATTTAACACCTAACAAATCATAACCGCTGAGAATTGTTTCTTCACCCCACATATTTGCATCAGATGCAATTTGTGAGTAAGATGCAGATTTAGCTTGAATTGCATATAATTTAGAATCGTAATCTGCTAATTTATCTTGAGCAGCAGAGCCTTTCTTTTGCAATCTTGCTTTTAAATCTTCCATTTTATCTACATCAGCAGGATCAGCTGCTTCTTTATCTTTTTCAACTTTATCAGAAAGTTCATCGTATTCTTTTCTCATTGATTTAGTGAAAGCAACTGTCATTTCAGCAACACCGTTAGCAGATTCTGCAATTGATTCAGCTTTTGCAGAATTTACAGCAGAAGCTATAATAGCAGGTTTTGTTTGTTTTTCAAGTTCAGAACTTTTGTTTGTCATAGCTTTTGCTACATCGCGTTTGCTTGCACCCGAATCAAGCATGTCTGCACGTGCTTGTTGAGCTGAATTTAATTCCTGTTCTTGTTCTTCTTCTGCGGTTTGTTCTTCAGAAGCTTCATCAGAAGTTGTTTCTTCTGCATTATCAACATTTTGAGCTACAGGAGCTGATAAAGCAGCTGTTTGTTGAGCATTCGGTTGAACTGTTCCTGCTACAGATTGCGCAGTGACAGGCTGTGCAGAATTTATAGAAGTTTGTACAGGTTGTTCTTCATTTTGAACTGCAGGTGAAGCTTGTGTAGAAATTGATTTTGTATTTGCTTTCTTTTCAACTTTTTGAGCAACTTCTGCTTTAATATCATCATTATCATCAGATTTAAGATTGTCGTTAGAAAGATTCATATTAGCAACACCGCCAATAACATCAAAAGGTATCGCAGCAGCTTGTGATGCAATAGCGGTTCCTACAGGACCTGCGACGCCCATTGTAGCTGCACCGACTGCCATTGTAGCTGCACAGCTAGCAACAGATGTTGCACAAACTGTAGCAAATGCACCTAAGTTTTTAAATACACCTTTCAAATCACCATTGCAGGCTGCAATTGTCATTTTTGTAACTTTAGTTGCAGCAAGTGTATAGAAGCTTGCTGTAGAGAGGATGCCGCCAACATTCATAGCGCCGACACCGATATTGGTAGTTGTAGTACCTGCTGTAACTAAAGCTGTACCCATAGCAGCTGTGAATGGATTTGAAAGCAATGCTGTACCTGCAGCTATCATACCTTGACCTTGGAGTGTCATAACTGCACCGGTACCGATAGTGCTCATACCTTTTTGTAAACCGACAGCAGCAATTTGATCAATTACAGAAATTGCTTTTTCAACTTTGCTGTTATATTTTTGAGATTTTTCATTTTGTTTTTGTGATTTTTCTGCTTCTTCTTCAAATTCTTCTGTTTCTTCTGTAAATTCTGTTGCTTTTTTACCGCTGTCAAGACCAAGAGCAGTAATTTTGCCGCCAACAATAGCGATTGATTCGGCACTGGATTGAAATTCTTCAGGGTTTTCTGTTACAGAAGCAACCATAGCTTCTGTTTCTGAAGTCATTTCATCATTTAAAACAGCACTTTGTGCATTGTTATTTGCCAAATCTGCATTTACTTGTTTTGATTTTTTATTAACTTGTTTTTCTCTTGCTACAATTTCTTTGTTTTCTTTTTTAGCGTCTTTTTGAGTTTTTTCAGCTTCTTTAGTTTCAGTTTCAGCTTCAACACCTCTGGATTCAACTTTTGGTGTAGTACTTCTTGAATCTTCAGTTGCGTTTTCACCTTGATCATCAAGAGATTCTTCGGCATCCTGACCGCCTTTTGATGGAGATGCAGAAGATGATTGTGATTTTTCTTCTTCCTGTGCACCTTGTACTTCAACTGGTGCAGCTTGAGAAGTTTGAACGGCTGCAGCTTTATTTTCAACAGGAGTAGCAGGAGCCATATTAGCAGAAGCTTTGTCGCTTACGCTCTTATCCGGAGTTCCTGTTGTAACATCAGTTTCAGGTTCTGCCGGAAGCAGATTTTCTGTTGATTCTTCTGCTGCTGCCATTGCATTGTTTTCAGCTTTTTCACCTGCTTTGTTTTCTGCTTTTGTTGCAGCTGTGCGGTCGTCTTTATTAGGATTTTCACCAAGAAGTCTTTCAACTTCACTTAACTGGTCATTAAGATTTGTACCATATTCAAGTGCAAATTCATATAATGAGGTATTCTTATTAATTTCTACCTGAGTTTCGTTAGAAAGTTCCTGTAAATCAACACCGGCATCAACGGTATCTCTTGCAACTGATTTACCTTTAGCACCATAAATCATATTAGCAATTTCGCCGATTGCCATAAATGTCATTTTACCTGGAACACTTGTCTGGTTATAACCTTTTTGAACACCCGCAAGAGTGTTTGCCAGTTCAATTGTTTCAGCACTTAAATCTGTATTAGATTCAATATCTTTTGAAATACCGTCCATTGAAACAACAATAGCGTCAAGGCTATCTGCTGTTTCAGTCATTTGTCTGCGTAAATCAGCATTTGCACCGTTAAGACTTTTGTTTAACTGAGCATATTCGCTTTTTTCCAAATCTGTAAGCTCTTCGCCGTTTTGAAGTTTTTTATCAAGTTCATTCCAGCGTTTTGCCATCTCGGTAAGCTGTTTCATACCGTTTTCTTGTTCTGTTTTTGCCTGATTTTGGATTTGCTCTGCTTTATCTTTTTTAGGTGCCAAATCAATTACGGCATCGTTAAGTTTTTCTTCTTGCTGTTGGCACTTTTTAGCATAAGCAATTGCTTTTGCAGTCATTGCGTCTTGAGAATTTTCTGTTGCTTGATCAACTTCTTCAAGAGAATTTGAGTTGTTCAGTTCGCTTTCATCAATTACATAATTTGTAGCATCACCATCTTGCATAGAGTGAGCCCAATCTGTAAATTCTTTCGGGATAACAACTCCGTTTTGTTCCATTGCAAGAATTTCTTCATAGCTGTATTCATTCCACTTTGTACCTGTAGGAAGACCATTGTCCGGGATATATTGAGTAAAGGCTGTATTAAGCACCAAACCGTTTAAAGTATTCAATTTAGCTTTAGCAATAAGGGTAAGCTGTTCTTCAGTATAACCTGCATATTGGGAATCAGACTGCATTTCAGCAACCATATCCGGAATTACACTTTCAATTGCGTAATCCGGATTATCTCTGTATTCAGCTCTTAATTCTGATATACTTTTGAATTCCATTGCAGCCTTTCCTTTTTTAGCTTATCCCAATTACTATATCGGCTTAAATGCTTGAAAACTTTAGGATTTTATTAAATTTGTTTACATAAGTATACAAAAAATCCGCACATATAAATGCGCGGATTTTTAGTTCTTTAAAACTGTAAAATTAATTATAAATGTTTTTCGATATTTGAAATAATTGTAGATTTAGGCATAAGTCCGACTAATCTTTCAACAGCCTTGCCGTTCTTAAAAACAAGAACACTAGGCAATCCGCTGATAGAATAGTTTTTTGCAGTTTGGAGATTTTCATCCGTATTAACTTTCACAACTTTAATCTTATCACCGAGTTCTGCAGTAACTTCATCGAGGATAGGACCCAATTTTCTGCAAGGTCCGCACCACGGTGCCCAAAAATCGACAACTACCGGTTTTTCACAAGATAAAACTTCCTGTTCAAAACTCGCATCATTAATATCAATTGCGTTTGACATGTCTGCTCCTTTTTTTATTCTTCAAAGACATCTTACCACAGAATATTTTTTTGTGCTATTATCTTTATAGAATACTACGGGATAAGAAAATGGCAAGAAAAAAGATAATTGAAATTGTTCTGGACACTGAAACAACAGGACTTGATTACACTAAAGAAAAAATGGTAGAGTTTGCAGCAGTGAGGCTTGAAAACGGCAAAATCAAAGATGAATTTCAAACTCTAATTAACCCCGAACAGCATATAAGGAAGTCCAGTATTGCCATACACGGTATTACACCTGATATGGTTGAGGACGCCCCGACAGAAAAAGAAATTATGCCTAAAATTTTGGAATTTATCGGAGATTATCCTATTGTTGCCCATAATGCCATTTTTGATTATACATTTTTGAATGAAGCAAGCCTGCGCACAACAGGCAAAGAACTTACAAATACCCGAATAGATTCCCAGCAGATGTTTAAAGAAGTATATCCTGAACTTGAATCGCACGGACTTGAGGCGCTTACTAAAAAATTTAATGTTGAACTCACAAACCACCATAGAGCAATGGCAGATACAATGGGTCTTGCACTTGCATATCCGGCATTAAAAAAATTATATCTCCAAAAATATGACTGGGAAGTTAAACAGCTTGATAATGTTGAGTATCTTTTTGAAAGATTTTTAAGAATTCAACAAACAATAAATACTTTGCAATCCGAATTACAGGATTTGAAATCAGTGTTCAAATTGTATTTTGAACAAGGCGGCAAACCTATTACATCAAATAATGGTGACATACTTATCTATAATTCAAAACAATCTTTCGGATATGATTTATGCAAGATTAAAGAAGTATTGGAAGAAGTCGGCGCTCTGGAAAAGGCCGTTAAACTAAATACAGGATTTGTTGACAGATTGGTCGGCGGGCACAGTTTGGAAGAAGAACAGCGTGAACTCATTAAAGAAGCCCGTCAGGAATTAACAGAAACCAGAAATATTCAAATTATTAAAGCAGGGAAGTAAATATTCTTATGTTAAAAGCATTATTTAATTTTTTTAAGGAACCGCCCGAACAGCCGGTTATTGATGATGAAAATAAAGTAAACTCTATGTATGCCCACTGGCGTTGGCGGATATTTTACGCTTGCTTTATCGGATACACAGTATTTTATCTGTGCAAAAAAAATATAGCTGTAGCCTTACCGGGGTTAAGCCAGGAATATGGCTATACCAATACCGAACTCGGTTTATTAGGCAGCTCGTTGTATTTAACTTACGGTATAGGAAAATTTATAAACGGTGTTCTTGCTGACAGCTCAGATGTAAGAAAATTTTTGCCGACTGCATTAATTATGACAGCTGTTGCAAACCTTTGCTTTGCGCTATCAGCAGTGTTTATAACCCCCGGAGAAATTTCCTTTTTCGGACTGCCTACAAATACAATCCTTTTATGGTTATTTGTATTTTTCTGGGGCGCAAGCGGCTGGTTTCAATCTGCAGGATTTCCTGCCGTTGCTAAAAGTTTGACCTACTGGTATTCCAACAGCGAACGCGGAACAAAATGGTCATTATGGTCTTGTTCGCATCAGGTAGGTACTTTCCTCAGCGTAATTATTTCCGGTTTTCTTGCAGGAACATTCGGGTGGAAGATGGCATTTTTTGCACCGGCAACAATTGCAATCATCACTGCAATATGGCTTTTTAACCGTCTGCGTGACAGACCGCAGTCTCTTGGATTGCCTGATGTTGAAAAATTCAGGAACGAACCGCAGTCCGCAAATAACGATTGCGAAGATAAAAGAAATTATATTGAAATTTTCAGAGATAACATACTATTCAACAAAATTATATGGCTCCTCGCAATAGCTTATATTTTCGTTTATATAATAAGATTCGGCGCCGAAGACTGGATGATAAAATATCTCCATGAAGCCAAAGGAAACGAACTTGAACTTGCGGCAATGAAATTAAGTTCACTGCCTTTAGTTGGAATTGCAGGAACCATTCTTGCAGGTTTAATATCTGATAAAATATTTAAAGGTCAAAGGGCACCTGTTAATATCCTGTATCTTCTTGGTGTTGTTGCATGTTTAGTTTTACTTAAATTTAATACAGTAAGCGAACTGGATTTTATCTTTATAGGACTTCTGGGCGCATTCACTTACGGCCCGCAAATGATGATTGGCGGATTATGCGCTGTTGAAAGCAGTTCTAAAAAAGTTGCATCAGCGGCAACAGGTTTTACAGGCACTTTCGGATATGTAGGAGCAGTTTTATCCTCTACAGGTACAGGTTTTATGGTGGATAAATTTGGTTGGAACGGAGCATTAGGATTTTGGATTGCATCTGCAGTAATTTGTGTTATTATTTGTACAATACTGTTTTTCAACGAACGTAAAAAGAAAGCATAAATTATGAATAAAAAATTATTTGTAATCTCCGGCTCATCAGGTGTGGGTAAAGGTACGGTTTTAAAAAAATTTCTTGAAAAAAATCCGCACTTTATGCTCTCCATTTCCTGCACAACACGCTCTCCACGTCCGGGCGAAGTTGACGGAGTTAATTATTTTTTCCTGACAAAAGAAGAATTCAAAAACTGTATAGATAACGATAAATTCCTTGAATGGGCAGAGTTTGCAGGAAATTTTTACGGAACCAAACAAAAATATATTAATCAGTGCCTCGCAGAGGGGAAAGATATTATTTTGGAAATAGATACTCAAGGCGCTTTACAGGTTAAAAAACGTATGCCGGAAGCCGTCTTAATTTTTATCTGCCCGCCGTCTTTAGAAGAACTTGAACACCGCCTCAGAGGCCGAAAAACAGAAGATGAAGCAACTATCAAAAAAAGGCTGGATGCGGTCAAAATTGAACTTGAACGTGCTGAAAAATTTGATTATCGGGTAGTAAACGACGATTTGGACAGAGCTGTCAAAGAACTCGAAGAAATTATAATCGGAGAACAGAAATGTTAAGCGAAAAAACTGTTTTAATAGGGATTACAGGCGGAATAGCCGCATACAAAATTTGTGAACTTATACGGATGTTCAAACGTCATAATGCAAATGTCCGTGTGATTTGCACCCCGAATGCAATGAACTTTGTGACGAAGCTTACACTCCAAAACCTGAGCCAAAATGAAGTCGGCATTGAAGAATTTGAAATACCGGATTTTAAACCGGAACATATTTCATACGCAGATGAAGCTGACATTATGGTAATTGCACCGGCTACTGCCAATACTGTAGCAAAAATTGCAAACGGAATTTGCGACAATCTGCTTACGTCTGTTGTGAGCGCATTTAAAAAGCCCGTTATAATTGCCCCTGCAATGAATTGTAATATGTGGGAAAATCCGATTATTCAAGAAAATATTCAAAAATTATACAAACACGGATATGAAATAGTTGAGCCGGAAGCAGGATTTCTTGCCTGCGGATACAACGGTACAGGACGGCTTGCATCTCTAGATAAAATTTTTGACAAAACTGTAGAAATATTAAACTCAAAAAAAAAATTAGCAGGTAAAAAAATTGTTATCACAGCAGGCGGCACAATTGAAGACATTGACCCTGTAAGGTATATTTCCAACTATTCTTCAGGCAAAATGGGGCTTGCACTTGCAGATGAAGCACACAAACTTGGCGCGGAAACAATTTTGATTACGACAAAAGATGTTCAAAAATCTTATAAAATAATAAAAGTTAAATCCGCATCAGAAATGCAAACAGCCGTAGAAAATGAATTTAACAATGCAGACTGTGTAATTATGGCGGCTGCGGTTGCCGATTACAGAGTAAAAAATCACTCGGAACAAAAAATAAAAAAAACGGATTCAGATACAATTACTCTTGAACTGGTAAAAAATCCCGATATACTGAAAGAATTATGCGCTAAAAAAACAACCCAAATTGTAGTCGGATTTTGTGCAGAGAGTGAAAATTTAATCGAAAATGCTAAAGAAAAAATTCAAAAAAAAGGGTGTGATTACCTGATAGCAAACGACATTTCACGAAAAGACATCGGGTTTTCCAGCGACTACAATGAAGTTATAATCTTAGACAAAAACGGCGGACAAAAAAGACTTGAAAAAGCATCAAAAAATGAAATCGCACGCCAAATATTAGAGGTAATCTATGAATAAACAGGAGATTTACAGGGCAATAGAAGCATTTGCACCGTTAGACCTTGCAGAAAGCTGGGATTGCTCAGGAATTCTTGTTGAAACACCAAACAATAATATCAATAAAATAATGTTTGCATTGACGGTTACAGAAGATATTATACAGCAGGCAAAAGCGCAAAATTGTGACATGATAATCTCCCACCATCCGTTGTTTTACATTCCTTTTGAATGGCGCGGAATTGATATCTATTGCGCACACACTAACATGGATAAAACAAATGGCGGAACGACTGATGAGTTGATAAAAACCCTCGGATTAAACGTAAGCAGCATTGATGAATTTGTCAGATATTCAGAAGTTGATATGACCGTTGATGAATTAATCCACAGACTTACGAAATTATCCCCGTATTTGCGTTATACAAACACGCACGGAATTAAAAAACTGCATAAAATAGCATTTTGTGCAGGCAGCGGCACTGAATTTATAAAAGAAGCTAAAGAAAATGGCGCGGATGCATTTGTCAGCGGCGATTTAAAATTCCATACAGCACTTGAAAGTGAAATTGCTGTTTTTGATATCGGGCATTTTGAAAGCGAAATACCTATTCTAAAAGTATTTTCCCGAATAATCGGTGACAGGACGGAAAAAGTTTTTGCAGAAGAAAAATCACCTTTTATATACTACACGAAACAATAAAAACACTAAAAAAAAATAAATATTGACAAGAAAGATTTATTGAATAGAATAATAAATGTAGCTGACAGCGAACGCAATGGGGCGTCGCCAAGCGGTAAGGCAGCGGGTTTTGGTCCCGCCATTCAGAGGTTCGAATCCTTTCGCCCCAGCCATTATAAAGGCCGGAAACACTCCGGTCTTTTATAGTATTAAGTCAAATTTGACAGCGGGGTGCCGTACTCCGGCAAAGTTTTGAGAGGTTCGGCAGTGTGGCGGACAGGCTGCTTCCCCTTTTTGACAATTTAATACTTTTTTTCGGGACGTGGCACTCTGCCGAGAAAAACCTGACTAAATGTCCGGTTTTTCGAG
>CALUTF010000048.1 GCA_944323595.1 Candidatus Gastranaerophilales bacterium
AATTAATCATGCTAGGAAATCTTTTGTTATTTCGCTCTACACAAAAGTCCAAAAAATCCTTATATGATGTTTTTAAGCCATGTGCAAGGTCAAAACCATTCCCTATAATCAGAATATCCATTCATATATCCCTAAAAAATTTCAACAATACTATTATACTACAAAGGTAATTCCAACTCTTATGAGCACTTAAATCCTAAAAGATTTCTCATATTATAGTATTCTTGAGTTGACTGTTTCATGATTGATATTAATTCGCTGTATAATGTTTTTGTACTGTAGCTAAAAGGTTCCACATTCGGGAGCTTATCGACACCATACTATTTTTCTGCAGTCTAAAGTTGTGTTTACTAAATTTTTAACATGTATTCTCAGAATTTGGCAACAATTTATTAATTAAGCTTTAAAATATAAAGGATTTTCTAATGGAATATAGACTTTGTTGCGTACAACATAAAGAAAATAAGTATGTTGAGATTAATAAACGATTTTTAACAGAGGAAGAATTTTTTAAATTAAAAAATGCCGTCGATAATATAAATAAATTTAAATTATTATATGAAGTCCCATACACTCTTAAATGTAATTATGCGGAATTTTTGGAATATATTAAGACTAAATTACCTCAATCAGGCTCGCAACTATGGAATGTTAATAAGAAGATATTAGAGACTAACAGGCTTATTTTTAATTTAGTGTCATCTTTAAATGCGATAGAATCGCATTATAAAAAATTATTAGACGAAGACGATTTTAATAATGATTTAAAATCAAACTTCATCAGTAAGCATTATGATGAAAGTTTAGAATATCGTTTTTTATATCAATTAAGAAATTATGTTAATCATTCTTCTGTGCCGGCAACATTAGCAGAATTTAGATTTGATAGTGAAATTAATTATGATAAAGTTTTAGCAAATAAAGAAAGTTTTGTAAATGATAATGTATTTAAGGCGGAAGTAAAAAAGGACATTAGTGAAAAATATCCTGACAAGATTGATATTTCTGCCATTATTCAAAAAGAAATTCCGGAATATATAAAAATTTTATTAGAATATTTATCAAAGTATCATATACGTATAGTACATGATATAAATTTTATAAAAGAGTATCAAAAAAAATTAACAAAAAGAGTTGAAATTAATAGCGATACTGTAATTTACGGTGTAGCGAATCCAGAAGTACCAAATACTCTAAATTTAGTACTTCCTGTAGATTTTATCAAATGTTATGAAAATAATGAATTGTATGCAGATTTAAATAAAAGCTGATTATATGCAAGTATACATATTAGCTTCTAACAGTGAGGACATGTAGATTTAATAATACTGTTCAAAGACTACATCGCAAGGAGAAGTTTTCTCAGTACATCCTTTTACTTCATTCAGAGCCGGCGGAGTCGGGTAGTTTACCTTTAAAGGACTTGACGCCGGTAAATCTCTGTCAAAGTGCAGAGACATCATTTCTGTACTGTCAACATTATTCCCCCAGGCAACGTGTTTTGCATCCCAGTAAGACATTGGTTGGGAGAATGTTTCTTCCGGATTGTCTATTGTCGCAGGATAGGAAACTGTTGCAGTAACATATCTTGTATCAACTTCTGGCGGTCCAAGCGGTACAACATCTGCCCCGTCAGTTACTAAAAATGCAACAACATCACAAGGCTTTTCTTCTGTCCAGTTGGCATTGTTAGGAGGTCTTTCGCCTGTTAAATCAATAAAAACTATATAATATTTAGTTGTAAGATTAACACCAAAATCGTCTTCTTCTGTATGTTCATATTGTGGAGATATGTATACACGCATTGCGTTGCTTGCAATAAAATGCGGCGGAACATTACTAAATTCCCGTGTTGTGTATGTTGCAAGTTTTGCTTGAGGAACATTACAATCTACATAAACTGTATTCATGTATTCAATTAAGCCTTCGCAAAGCTCCTTTGGAGTAGCAAAGAATTCTGTGCTGGCATTGTCAACATAGGCATTATAAGCCGCGTTTTGTATCGCTTCGAATGCTCTTGCATATAAAGAGCGCATCGCTTTTTCAAAAGGTTTCACTGTCATAATGGCAATCATTGCGATAAAAGCCATTATTGACATAGTTATAAGAACCTCGCCTAAAGTCATTCCGTTTTTATTTCTTAACATATAAATTCCTCAAATCGCAAAGTGCCCTAATTATATTATCCCATATTTTGGGCTTAATGTAAAGCCTTATGAAGAAAGTTTGTTTATATAATGTAACAAATCTTAAAAGATGTAGTAAAATTATTCAAAATATGTTATAATAAATATATGCGAGGTATAAAAAAGATCAGACGGAATAAATCAGCGTTTTCTTTAGCAGAAATGTTATTGGTTTTATTGATAATGTCATTTTTATCAATGGCTATAGCACCTTTTGTAACTAAAAAAGTTAAAAAAGATACATATCGTCAGCCTCATGGTCGTTTTGAATGTTTTTGGCATAATGACAGGTTAATACAATATAATGTATTAGAAACAGGTGCAGGCACGCAGGAAGACAGAACTGCACAGGGATATTGTGAATTTGAACCTGTTGAACGAGCTGCATTTTATCTTGTTCAAGGTGTTGGCGGCGGTGGTGGCGGTGCTTTTGCCGCAACTCAACCGTATGTGACCTCAAGTACCGCTACTTATACCTCTTATAATGAGCGAAATCGCAGCAAAACCGGTTATTATATCCCTTGTTCTGAAGTGAGCAGTTCATATTCAGCTTTGTATAGAGCTTGTAGTGGCAATATTAAGTCAGAGTTCACTGATAGTGGAAGTGATTCAAGTACAAGTTCTAAATGGGCGTGGGTAAACGAGATATGGGATGATCCTCAATATACCCCGACTAGAACATTTACAATGTGCTCAGGACGTGGCGGCGGTGGAGCCGGTAAAGGTGGATGGGTTCGTCAATTTATTCCTGTTTTAAATGAGTGGGGACTTCCTGTTTTTGATATTCACGGTAATATTGTTAATAAATGTGATACAGAACCTTATGATCCACCAGGAGCTGATGGTGTGGATCGAGATCCTTGTTATGATTATCCTACTGCAAACGGCGGTAATGGCGGTGATGGTGCTTGTGTCAATATTACAGTTACCTTGCCGCGAGGGTCTGTTATTAATAGAAGTTATATGTATTTTTATTCAGGCTCTTCCGGAGCTGAAGGAAAAGAAGTTTATGCTACCTACGGGAATGCAAGCTGTAAAATTTCCGGAGGGCGAGCTGGCGGTGATGCATTTAATTCGTCTTCAGGTTGGTTTGATGGGTCTAACGGTGATGACGCTGAATTATCACAGTATCTGGAAGATGAAAATCATCAATGCAATTATGAATTTTCCAGTACATCCCCGGGAGCAACCGGCGGTGTAGGCGGTCAATGGAAAATGAGTGGAGGATACCCTGTTTGGGATGCTCCTCCTGGAGGAACCAGCGGTAATAATTCTTTTTCATTCTCAGGACAAACTGTGCCTATATCATATACTTATAAAAGAGCACAAAATTATTACGGTATGGCTGGCGGTCCAGGAGAATATAATATGATGTTTTTCCCGGAAATTCATAAAAAAATCAGAATAACACCGGGACGTGCCGGGCGAGGAGGAATTGGTACATCCGTTTCGCAACAAGGACAAGCTGGCGGCACAACTACTGCCACATTTGAGGGGGAAGCATATCCTTTTCTGACGTTGAATGGCGGTCGTGGTGCACGTGGTAAAATGACCGGTGCTATGTTTAATTTGTATTCTCAAGCTCCTGTTTATGGCAATGATTCATCTATGGAATCTGCTAGACTGGGAGAATATTCAGATTTTGTTGCCGCATTGTCTGCCGATGAGGGGACAAATTTGCAAAGTATTATTCCTGCACAATTCAAGCCGGGACGCGGCGGAGACGGTGGTTTTACCGTGCTGCGTGATACCCGTAACGGCGGTACCAGAAAATTTGACGGTCATACATTTTCAGCCTCAGGTGATGATAGGTTTGAGTATGGCGGGGACAACTACGAAATGAATACAAACTCAGGTAAAGAAATCAGTTGCAATCCAAATGGTCCTTTGGATGATGCACATCAGACAAAGATTTCAGGGACTACAACGAACTGTCCTGGCGAAGATGGTGAAGATGGAGCAGTAATTATTATATGGTAAAGTTTTCTTTTAAAAATCGTAAATACGGATTTTCAATGCTGGAAGCAACAATAACTATGCTTATGGTTGCTGTATTTACTGCAGCCGCAACAAATGTTTTTACAAGAAAGCACCAAAAAGTTGCTCATACAACAAGTCACGGTTCTTTTGAATGTTATTATGACGGCGAAGGACAGCTCTGTCAAAGAATGGCACAGGAAGGTATATTTCAGGAGCCAACTTGTGGTCTTGCTGAATGTACATTTAAACCTTTAAAAGCCTCTGAATATTATGTAGTAAATGCAATAGGCGGCGGTGGTGGCGGAAATACTTCCGGATTGGGTGGGTCTGCCGGTGAATACCGTACATTTTTTATACCATCGATTTCTAAAGAGTTGCATATTCTTCCGGGTAAAGGCGGATTAGCAGGCTCAGATCCTACTGATGGCGAGGATACAATTATAGAAAATAAAGATGGTGAGTCTTTACTTATTGCTTTTGGTGGTAAGGGTGGTTATCTTAATCAGTCTGCCTATAAAAATACTATTGAAGCTGAAGATATTTATGATTGTTCTTTGTATTTTACGGACGGTTCAACCGCTTTAGAATCTTGTGGAGGAAATGCGCCATATTGTAATATTAATACTTCAAGCCTTTATATTTATTATTGTTATTCAAGTACGTCACCATCATTACCAACAACATCTTCATATCTTAAATTTGATTCAGACGGGCAGCTTTATTATCAGAATTCAACGATGAGCAGTCGTGGTGTACTTGCATATTTATATGTTCGTGATGATGTTTTAAATTTTAATACATCAACAAATGAACACCCGTCGAAATTGGATGAATATCTTGAAGCAGTTGAGATGGATGATGCCAATGTATGGCGAATGGGAATTGGGGGTCGGGGCTCTTCAGGTGCTCAAAATGGTACTCCTGGCGCTGTATTGATTGTATGGTAAGCTTATCAAGAATTGAGGATAGTCATATATGTTTAAATTACGTGAATCAAAATTAGGTTTTTCTTTAATAGAAATGATGCTGTTACTTCTGATATTATCATTAATGACCGCGGCATCTGTTCCTATTTTGTCACGTAAACATAAAAAAGCTCCGGTAAAAGCTTTTCATGGCAGATATGCCTGTTTTTGGAATGGGAATCAACTTTGGCAGCAACAGTATTCAGGTGAAAATATTATTCAAAATGAGGCTGTTGCCCAATGTAAATTTGAAGCTCCTAAAAAAGCTAATTATTTTTATATACAAATTATTGGCGGTGGCGGCGGCGGCGGATCTGCCGGATACTATAGACCGGAAAATAATTCCAGCTTAAAAGTATATAACTATTCTAATAATTCTGCTAAATATTATGTAAATTCATATAGTTATTCATCTTCCGATTTAGAGGATTTCAATTTAACAGAAGAAGAATTTAATGATTACGTTGGAACAAAATACGTGTATCTAAGTGTTGGTGGTACACGTGGACATTATTGTAATGAAACTTTAACAAATGGAAATCCGGATACTGATGCATCAGTTTGTTATGCATATTATCAAGGTACCGGTAGATATCATTGTGTTGATGAAAATGATGATTCAAAATATTACCCCGAGTATGATACACAAATTAAGTGTTTAGGTCTTGACCAATGGAACCCGTGGGAGCCTGGTAACTGGGGTAATTGGGGCTTCCCTGATGTTAACCGTAAATGGGTAGAAGAAATGGAAGCTCACTCATGTACTAATACCAGATATGGGGATGCCCCTCCTACAGCATACACCGAGGCCCAGCAGATTAAATATGGTCTACATACACCGTTTATTACAAGTTGGTCTTCATCAAACAGTTATCCATATTACTACTCATACTATAGAGGCGAGTCTGCCGGCATAAGAAATAGTTTAAATGAGCGCGTTGACAGCTTGCTCAGGCGAGCTGCAGGTGGCTATGGCTACAAAAAATATTTTACTCAGGATGGAGATATAATTACAACTAATATTGCAGAAACTTCAGGCGGCGAAGGCGGCGAACAAGCACAATGCGGTGCCCCAGGATTTGTAGATGGCAAATCTTGCACTTGTAAAACATCAGGTTATTTAGAACCTCGAGACGGTGAAATTGTGAAAGGCCGTGCAACAGCACCTACATCCTCTGAAGTTTGCACCGGGCCTGATACGAATTGCTTAAAAACAGTTTCAACATCATCTCCTGCATTTTTCCGATATGAATACTACCAACAGCAAAAAATGAAATACGGTATGGGCGGACTGGCAGGTGAATACAAAACATTCTTTGCACGTCAAATAGATCCTGATATCATAATAAGCCCCGGTAAAGGCGGAAAAGCCGGTCTTGATACAAGTGGTACAAATTCATACGGACAAAAAGGCGGCGACTCTCAGCTTGGAAATATGATTGCCGAAGGCGGCGAAGGTGGTATGGGGGACCGTATTACCGGCTATATGAAATTACCTACAAAAGCAGATGATGAATTTATTGAAAATAATGGTATAAAACGGCAAAGCGGAGAACCTGGTGCTGTTTCACCTTTCAAATACGAAGCTAATTTGTTGGGTATAAATAATCCTCTTGAGGAAACTATAAGTTATTCTAATTTTGGTTCCGGCGGTGATGGTACATCTGTAACTAATTACTGCTGGGAAGGATATTACAAAAATCTTTTCCGCGGTGCGTTTAATAAAGAAACAGGTCGGGATGAAGACATTGAATATGGCAACCAACAACCTTGGGAAGAAGTTAATTGTAAAGCAGCGGGCACATTATATCCATGGACAGGTTCAACTTCTCAAACATACGGTAGCGGTGCCGGTTATTATCGTGGTGCAATGAAAATTGACCCCGGAGATGAAGCAGAGGACGGTTATACCGGTGCAATCATTATAAGTTGGTAATAATAAGAAAGGCGTATAGATTATGATTCTAAAAAATAAAAAAGCTTTTACTTTAGCAGAATTGATGGTTTGTTTGTTATTGATTTCTGTACTTGCAACAATTCTTTTGCCTGCAATTATACAAAATAAACCAAATAAAAGCAAAGTAATGTTTAGAAAAGCATATTATATTATAGAACGTGTTGTCAGTGAATTGATAAACGATGATGATTTATACCCTACAAATGAAGAAGAAAACGTAATGGGGTTTGCAAATACAGCAGAAGTTACTTATGCAGGTAAAACTTACAGCGGCGCATCAAAGTTCTGTAATTTATTCTTTGAAAAAGTTAATACAACCTCAGGTGAAGCAAGATGCAACAGTTCAGGTGAAACTCCATCTGCTGTTCCTACGGATGAAGAAACAGAAGGATCATTTATGACAAATGACGGCGTAATCTGGTATATGCCTGCAACAAAAGTTTTTGCCTCTGAAGATTATGCACCGGTTGAAGATTCTACAGATCCATCAACAGGGGAACCTATTCCGGGAACTCCTGGCGGTGCTATTGAGCAGGAAATAAAACTGGATATTAACGGTATTTCTGCTCCTAATTGTGAGTACTCCTCAGCCTGTGAAAATCCTGATAGATTTACCGTTTATGTGAGATACGACGGTAAAGTTCGAGTGGAGGGTGAAAAGGAACGGGAATATCTTATGTCCAATACAACACTTAAATAAATGTTTATAAAAGGTCTTGAGTATATATCAAGACCTTTTATAAAAAACAGTCGTAATGTCATTCCGAGCTTGTTTCGGAATCTTGCCGTTTGAAAGTTCCTGAAATAAATTCTGGGTATCGATTTTAGCTATTTTTTAGCGTAAACTGATGTATAAATACCATTTTCTATTTGTTTGAAAATTTATGTTTACGTGCCATAATTAAATTATGCTAGACAAAATAATTATAAAAGGCGCAAAAGAACATAATCTTCAGGATGTATCGCTGGAAATCCCTAAAAATGAGCTTATAGTTTTTACCGGCGTTTCAGGCTCCGGCAAAAGTTCGCTGGCTTTTGATACTATTTTTGCAGAGGGACAGCGCCGCTATGTTGAAAGTCTTTCTACATACGCAAGACAGTTTCTTGGACAGCTGGATAAGCCTGATGTGGAATATATAGACGGACTTTCACCTGCTATATCTATAGACCAGAAGTCTACCAGTAACAACCCGCGTTCTACGGTAGGTACTGTAACGGAAATTTATGATTATCTCAGACTTTTATATGCACGTGTGGGGACTCCGTACTGTCCTAATTGCGGTGAACCTGTTAAACCACAATCTATTGATGAAATTGTGAATAATATTATGGCTCTTGGCGAGGGAACGAAAATTCAAATACTTGCACCTGTTGTAAGAGGTAAAAAGGGCGAATTTCAATCCGTATTTGAGGAACTCCGTCAGGAGGGGTTTGTCAGAGTTAAAGTTGATGACGAGATTTATAATCTTGATGAAGACGATATTGAATTAAGCAAAACCAAAAAACACACTATACAGGTCGTTGTAGATAGAATTGTAGTAAAAGACTCCTCACAATCACGTATTGCAGACAGTGCACAAATTGCACTAAAAAAAGCAGACGGAGTTATGGTTGTTGATGTTATCGGCGATAAAGAAATTATTTTTAGCGAGAAACTGGCATGTCCTAAATGTAATTTAAGTTTTGAAGAACTTGCTCCGCGTATTTTTTCATTTAACAATCCTTACGGGGCCTGCGAAAGATGCTCGGGGCTCGGCGCTGATTTTGTAATTGATCCGAATCTGGTCGTTCCTGACAGAAAAAAATCTCTTACAGACGGTGCGATTTATCCATGGTCAAAGACTACTACAAATTATTATGACGATGTTTTGAAATCAGTCTGTGAACATTACGGTATAAATATGAATACACCGTTTGAAGATTTAACTGAGGAAGAACAACATATTATTTTATATGGCGGCGATGATTTGGTTAAATTCCGTGTGATGAGGTTTGGCACACATAGGTACGAAACAAAATATCACAGATTTTCCGGCGTAATTCCTTTTTTGGAAAAACGTTATAACGATTCTGCGGCGGAATACTGGCGTGAAGAAATCGAAAAATATATGGTAACTACTCCTTGTCCGGCTTGTAATGGAGCAAGATTAAAGCCTTTTCCTCTTGCAGTTAAAATTATGGGGAAAAATATTTATGAATTTACTTTAATGCCGATTGATGAGGAAATAGATTTTATTTCGGATTTGTATCTTGAATTAAGCGAGTACCAGCTTCAAATAGCCCGCCAAATTCTTGATGAAATTCGCGCGCGTTTGAAATTCCTGAAAGATGTCGGCTTGAGTTACCTGAACCTTGCACGTATGGCAGGTACACTCTCCGGCGGAGAAGCACAGCGTATAAGGCTTGCAACACAAATAGGAAGCGGTCTGTCAGGTGTTTTGTATGTTCTGGATGAACCGTCTATAGGGCTTCACCAACGGGATAATGACAGGTTAATTAAAACACTTATTAAACTTCGCAACCTCGGAAATACCCTGATTGTCGTTGAACACGATGAAGAAACTATGCGTAACGCTGATTATATTGTGGATATTGGGCCTAAGGCAGGTGTAAACGGCGGTAAAATTATTGCTCAGGGCTCTTTGGATGATATTATTAAGGCTAAAGATTCTCTCACAGGTAAATATCTCAGCGGTGAAAAGTATATTCCGATACCTGAAAAAGTCCGAGAGGGCAACGGTGCGGTTCTTTCAGTTAAAAATGCACATCTAAATAACCTCAAAAATATTAATGTTGATATTCCTCTCGGGAAGATAGTTGTTCTGACAGGTGTATCAGGGTCAGGCAAATCAACATTAATGCAGGATTTAATCTCCGAATACGCACTTCATAAACTTCGCGGTAATAAACCAAAACCTCAAGGTGTTGATGAGATTACGGGATTTGAAAATATTGATAAAGTTATATCTATAGACCAGTCACCTATAGGTAGAACACCACGTTCAAATCCGGCAACTTATACGGATGTGTTTACCCAGATAAGAGAGCTTTACGCAAAGACTAATGAATCAAAGGTAAGAGGTTATAAAGCCGGCAGATTTAGCTTTAACGTAAAAGGCGGACGTTGTGAAGCTTGTAAGGGCGACGGTGTTTTAAAAATCGAAATGAATTTCTTATCTGATGTCTACGTAAAGTGCGATGTTTGCAAGGGCAAACGATATAACAGAGAAACTCTTGAAGTTAAATACAAAGGTAAAACTATTTCCGATGTTCTGGAAATGAGTGTAAAAGAGGCTCTGGAATTTTTTGACAGCATCCCGTCAATTAAAAATAAATTAAAAACGCTTAATGATGTAGGACTTGATTACATAAAACTCGGTCAGAGTGCAACAACACTTTCGGGCGGTGAGGCACAGCGGATTAAACTTGCGTCCGAACTTAATAAAAGAGCCACTGGCAGAACACTCTATTTGTTGGATGAACCGTCTGTGGGCTTGCACTGGTACGATTTGGATAAACTTATTAAGATACTTCAACGACTCGCAGATCAAGGGAATACAATTCTCGTAATTGAACATAATCTTGATTTAATAAAAGTCGCGGATTATATTATAGATTTAGGACCTGAGGGCGGTTCAGGCGGCGGGCAGGTTGTAGCAACCGGAACTCCAAAGCAGGTTGCTAAAGTTGCTAAATCTTATACCGGTCAGTATTTAAAAGGTATTTTTTATAAATAAGGGGAATTAGGTTTATGAAAAAATGGTTATGTGTAATATCAATATTAAGTTTAACTATGACAGCGGCTTTTGCTGCAGAGATTTTGCAGGTGGAATCTCTGACAAAATTTTCCACAGCAGAATACCCTTCAGAGGTTCAGTTTAGAGCGCTTAATGATATTGAACTTTCTTCAAATGTTAAAATTAAAGAGGGGTATACATTGACAGGTAAACTTGTTGACGTAGTTTCACCGAAAAGATTAAAACGTGATGCCAAATTTTCATTTATGCCTATGTATTATGTTGATAACAACGGTAACACGACGATGATAAAAGAACCGTTAGAGGGCAGGTATTCAAAAGATATAGAAATAAATAAAGGAGAACTCGCTAAATCCGCAGCGCTTGGTGTCGGGAATTATTTTGTTCAAGGTTTGAGTATGGGGTATTATGCAGTTGAGGGCGCTGTTAAAAATGAATCTGATAACCGTTTCAAATCCTCTGCAAAGTCTGTATATGAACATTCTCCGCTTTCGTATGTAGAAAAAGGGCAGGATATTGAAATAAATGTGCATGATGTTTTCGGTCTTAAATTCAAAATAGATGATGAAGAAGATGAAACAGCCGTAGAAGTCGCTCCCGGTGAATACAGAGCAGGCAATTTTGAATATAAACTGGAATCAGAGAGTGCAGAAGAATAGAATGCAAGCCTCTTGAAAGGGCGACTTAGAGTTAAATTTTTGTATGCTCATCTAATTTGAAATAGTCTACCAGCATTAGGATAGATGTAATTTCATCAAAAAATCTCATAATTTTTTTCGGATTTTTAAGTGAATGAAACAAATCACCAAGTTCAAACAGGTTTTTATTTGTTGAAATTGCGAACATAATATCCTTATTGTAGAAAGAGCATTTAATTTTTCTGGCGCCGAATGCTGTTTTTACATTATTAAACCGTTCCATGAATGCAGGTGTTACAAGATACCGGCTTTCTACTTCATCAGATGAATATACACGGTATTTTTTACTGAAAACAGGATCCTCCAGTTGAATTTCCTCTAACTTTTCCTGATTTCTTTTTGTGCAGAGAAAAATCAGCAGCAAGACACCGGTACATATTGCAAGTATCCATGGCAGCATAGGTGTATCAAATCCAAGAACAAACAAAGGCAGAAAATATATTATTCCTATTAAAATAAACCACTGTCTGCCTTTTATGTGTAAATCACCTTTAGAAGTTACAATGGTTTTATTTTTAATGAGTTTATTTGCAGAAAAATTCATTGCAACACCTTTAAATACAGGATAATAAATTTTTCTTTTGCGGCTTCCTGCAAGAAAATAAAGATAAAGTTCTAAAATTTTGTAATGTACACCTTTGTAATTCCCGCTAAAACCATCATAGGTTTTACAATGTGTGAAATTGGAAAATAAATCGCTTGTAATTAATTCATTAGTACTTATTAAATTATTATTTTCATCTTGCCACTGCATATTTTCAAATGTCGAGAGAATTTTTCTCATACATCTTTTTTTTAATTTTCTTGAAAAGCTTTTGTTATTTGAAATTAAAACATATATAACTACACCACAGCAAATGACGGCACCAATCATGCTCATTGAAAGATTGTCGTTGAAAGTCTGAATATGAAAAAGATACCCGCTGTATCCAGCACAGGCTAAAGCTAAAATCCCAAACAATCCCGCAACCAGAAGCGTGCTCCATAATTGTTCTTTTCGTAAGTCTTCGCATTGTAATAATATAGCCGCAACTTGTTCGTAGTAAATTTTGTGAAAATCACGTCTTAATTCCTGCAGCTCATCACCCATATTTAATCTCCATTTTAAAATATAATAGCAGGTATATAAAGAAAAACTCCTCTATCAAACGGAGGAGTTTTCCTGTAAATCAAATGATTTTTAGAAACAAATTAGCCGTTAATTTGGCTCATAACTTCTTCAGCAAAGTTATCCTGACGTTTTTCAAGTCCTTCACCGAGAACGAATCTTGTGAAAGCTTTGATAGTCAATTTACCTTCAATTAACTGAGCGATGGTAATATCAGGATTTTTAACAAACGGTTGTTCAAGCAGGCATCTTTCAGCCATAAGTTTGTTAACACGACCTTCAACGATTTTACCTCTGATAGCTTCAGGTTTCTTTTGCAGGTCTTCTTTACCCATTTCAATTCTTGTTTCTTCATCGATAACAGCTTGCGGAATTTCTTCTCTTGAAACAAACTGAGGAGCAGAAGCTGCGATGTGAAGACAAATGTCATTCATCAATTCTGCATCTTTTTTGTCAGTTTGTAAAAGAACACCGGTTTTGCCATTGTGGATATAAGTAGCAACAGCGCCTTCATATCTTACAAATCTTCTGAAAGTAATTTTTTCGCCGATAGAAGCGATTTTTTCTTTAATGATATCAGCAATAACTTTTCCGCATTGAGGGCAAGTTGAAGCCAGTAATGCATCAACGTCAGCAGGATTTGCTTTAGCAACAAATTCAGCGAGGTTATTAGTTAAGTTTTTGAACTCTTCATTTTTAGCAACGAAGTCTGTTTCGCAGTTAACTTCAACCATAGCGCCGCAATCGTCTTGAACATAAGAACCAATAAGTCCTTCAGCAGCGATTCTGCCCATTTTCTTTTCTGCAGAAGCAATACCTTTTTGGCGGAGCAATTCCATTGCTTTGTCCATATCGCCGTCAACTTCAACGAGTGCTTTTTTAGCATCCATCATACCTGCACCTGTTTTGTCGCGGAGTTCTTTTACCATTTGAGCTGTAATAGTCATATTAAATTCTCTCCTTTTTTAAGAGCGGAGCGAAAAACGCTCCGCAGAAAATAAATTAAATTCGATTATACTTCAACGCTTTCAACGCCTGCATCTTCAGGTTTAATTTCTTCGATTTTAGCGGTTTTGTTAGCGTTATTTTCTTTAAGTTGTTTACCTTCCAAAACTGCATCGGCGAGTTTAGAAGCGATTAATTTGATAGAGCGTATAGCGTCATCATTACCAGGGATAATATAATCAATGCCGTCAGGATCAGCATTAGTATCCGCAAGGCAGATAACAGGGATATTTAATTTATTAGCTTCCTGAATAGCGATTAATTCTTTTTTCTGGTCAACGATGAAGATAAGGTCAGGGAGACCTCTCATATCTTTAATACCGCCTAAAGTTTTGCTCAATTTAGCGATTTGTCTGTTAATTTGAGCGATTTCTTTTTTCGGTAATTTTTCAATATGACCGCTTTCAACAAAATCTTCCAATTCTCTGAGTTTATTAACTCTGGAGCGGATAGTATCGAAGTTAGTGAGCATACCGCCCAGCCATCTTCTGTTGATATAATAAGCGCCTGATCTTTTAGCTTCTTCAGCAATAACTTCAGCGGCTTGTTTTTTAGTACCGACAAAGAGTATATTTTTATTGCGAGCAGCGTAATCTCTTACTACTTCATAAGCTTTGTCAAGCAAATCAGTAGTTTTACGCAAATCCAGAACGTAAATACCGTTTCTGGCACCGTAAATATACGGTTTCATTTTAGGGTTCCATCTTTGAGTTTGGTGACCGAAGTGTACACCAGCTTCCAAAAGTTCAATCAT
>CALUTF010000049.1 GCA_944323595.1 Candidatus Gastranaerophilales bacterium
GCAACCCCGCCTGAAGCTCCAAATATTGTGCCGGCGCCAGAATATTCACCAAACGGAGAATCTGCAAGTTCAGGTTCCAGTGCGTTGAAGTCAATACCTGCTTCCCGTATCATTCTGCCGAGTTCCTGCGTCGTCAGTACATAATCTGTATCTGGTCGTCCGTTGTGTGAAAGTTCCGGACGTTTGCACTCATATTTTTTCGCTGTACAAGGCATAATTGCTACAACGACAAGATTATCTCTTTCGATACCCAATTGCTTCGGTACTAGTTCGACAAGTACAGGTGACATCATTGACATTGGTGATTTGCAGCTTGATAGATGTTTTAGCATTTCCGGATGTTCGGTTTCAATATATTTAATCCATGCAGGGCAGCAGGATGTGAACAGCGGCAGGTTTTCACCTGACTTTAATCTTTCAAGAAATTCTGTTGCTTCCTCCATAATAGTCAAATCGGCAGAGAAGTTTGTGTCAAATATCATATCAAAACCGATTCTTCTAAGAGCCGCGTTCATCAAACCTATTGAATTTTCACCAGGCTTGAGCCCGAACATTTCACCGATTGCAACACGTGTTGCAGGTGCCATCTGGACTACGACTTTTTTATCTTGATTGGTAATTTCAGACCATACAGCTTCAACGTCAGATTTAATTGTTAAAGCACCTGTCGGGCAAACCGCAGCACACTGTCCGCAATTTACACAGTCTACCTGACCGAGCGGTTTTCCTGCCATTGGCTGAACGACAGTTTTTGACCCTCTGTTTGCAAAGCCGAGAACTGCATGTCCCTGAAATTCAGCACAGGCTCTAACACATGCTCCGCACAGGATGCATTTGTTCGGATCTCTAACCAGTGACGGGCTGCTGTCGTCTATAGGAAGATAATCTTCCAGCGGTTTTTCCGGATAACGGATTTTTCTTATTCCGTATTCTTCCGCGTATTGTTGAAGCTCACAGCTTCCGGATTTTTCGCAGGTTAAGCATTCTTTGTCATGGTTTGCAAGAAGAAGTTCAAGGACCGTTTTTCTTATTCTTCTTGTTCTGTCTGTGTTTAAGTGGATTTTTAAGCCCGGCTCCGGCGGCATGGTGCAGGAGGATTGAATCCCTCTGCCCTCAACTTCCACCACACACATTCTGCAGGCGCCGAATGATGTTAAGTCAGGTCTGTAACAGAATGTCGGAACATTCATTCCTGCTTTTCTGATGATTTCAAGCAGATTAGGTTCATCTGTGTATTCAACCTCTCTGCCGTCTATGAATAATGTTTTTTTATCTGTCATAATTTTATATTCCTTTTGTTTTATCAACTTATTTTACTCTAGTACAATTGCTCTGAACGGACAATTTGTCAGGCAGGCTTCACATTTAATACATTTTTCAGGATTAATGTGGTGCGGCTGCTTAACAGTACCCTCAATAGCACCGACCGGACAAATTCTGGCACATTTTGTACAACCTTTACATAAATCCGGTTGGATTACGATTTTCTTCATTGCCGTACAAACTCCTGCCGGACATTTTTTGTCGCGGATGTGTGCTATATATTCATCTCTAAAGTATTTTAAAGTAGATAATACCGGGTTTGGTGCTGTTTTACCGAGTCCGCAGAGAGAACCGTCTTTTACTGCATGGGCAAGTTCTTCCAGCGTATCCAGGTCTTTCATTTCACCTTTGCCTGCTACTATTTTTTCAAGTATTTTAAGCATATTTTTGGTACCCTCACGGCACGGAACGCATTTCCCGCAGCTTTCGTTCTGGGTAAAATTCATAAAGAACCTTGCAACTTCGACGATACAAGTATTTTCTGCCATTACAACAAGCCCTCCTGAGCCGACCATTGCTCCGGCTTTTATCAGACTGTCGTAATCCATAGGCAAATCCAGATGTTCTTCTGTTAAACATCCGCCTGACGGACCTCCGATTTGGACAGCTTTGAACTTTTTGCCGCCGCGGATTCCGCCGCCTATATCAAATACGATTTCTCTTAGAGTTGTTCCCATAGGTACTTCTATAAGCCCTGTATTGTTAACTTCTCCGGTGAGTGCAAAAGTTTTGGTCCCTTTAGATGTTTCTGTACCCATCTGCGCAAACCAGTCAGCACCTTTAAGTATAATTACAGGAACGTTTGCCAGTGTTTCTACGTTGTTTATAAGCGTAGGACGACCGAACAAACCTTTATTCGCAGGGAATGGCGGTTTCGGTCTAGGCATACCGCGTTCACCCTCTATTGATGCTATCAAAGCTGTTTCTTCACCGCAAACAAAAGCACCTGCACCCTCTTTAATGTGAAGAGTGAATGAGAAATTGCTTCCCATAATATTTTCACCTAGAAAGTGACGTTCTTCCGCGTCAGCTATTGCTTTTCTAAGCCGTTTAATTGCAAGCGGATATTCCGCACGAACGTAGATGTACCCCTCGTCAGCGCCGATTGCAAATGCGGCTATTGCCATACCCTCAAGAAGTTTATGAGGATCACCCTCCATAATGCTTCTGTCCATAAATGCTCCGGGGTCACCTTCGTCACCGTTACATACAACGTAAGATTTTCCGCCTCTGTTTGCTGCTGTAAATCTCCATTTGCGGCCAGTCGGGAATCCGCCGCCGCCTCTGCCTCGAAGTCCTGATTTTTCGATTTCTTCTATGACCGCATCCGGATTATTTGCTTCAAGTACATTTGCTAAAGCTTCATAACCTCTTACGGCTATTGCTTCATCTATACATTCTGCATTGATATGTCCGCAGTTTGCAAGAGCTGTTCTTGTCTGTTTTGCATAGAAATTTATATCTTCGTTTTTATGTACGTGTTCATGAGTTTTCGGGTCTGTATAAAGAAGTCTTTCTACAGGCTGATTATTTTTGATGTGGCTTTCGTAAATTTCTTCTACATCTTCCACTTTTACTTTTACGTAAGTTACGTGTTTATCAGGAATGATAACGAGAACACCCTGTTCGCAAAAACCGTGGCATCCTGTCGGTACTGTTGTCATTTTGTCATAATCAGAAAGTACTGATACATTTGCCCCGAGTTCTTTGAATTTTTCAATTACTTTCAGTGAGCCGTTTGCGACGCATCCGGTTCCGGCACAGACAAGAACTCTCAGTCCCTGTTGTCTTATAAGTTCCTGTGCTTTTGCCTGTTCTTCTTTTATATTTATGTTTAATGCTGTTTTTTCCATATTAGTTTTCCTCTTTTAAAAGTGTGTCTAACACTATTTTGATTGCATCAGAAGTCATTTGCGGGTAAACTTTGCCGTTAATTACAACGACAGGCGCAAGTCCGCAGGCGCCCAGACAACTTACCGTTTCAAGTGAAAATAAACCGTCGTGGGTTGTTAATTGACCGTCTGTAAGGTTTAATCTGGCTTTAATAGCATTAAGAACAGGCATTGAGCCTCTTACGTGGCAGGCTGTACCGTCGCATACTTTAATTTCATATTTGCCTTTCGGCTCCAGTGAAAATTGTGCATAGAATGTTGCCACTCCATATACTGTTGCAGGCGACAGACCTTCCATTTTTGTACCGATATAGGTTAAAGCATCTTCAGGTAAATACCGGTAAACTTCCTGTACTTTTTGTAAAATCGCTATCAAATTGGATTTTTTTGAATCATAGGATTCTATAATCTTATCCAGTTTAGATGTGTCGATTTTGTTGGGATTCTCTACACTCATCTTAAACTCCTATTTCTTGTGTGTATGGTCAAAGGTTACCAATGCAGTCAAAAAATGATAACCCCACATAAATTATCGCACATACGTGCTTTTAAATCAAGCTGATTTTACGAAAAACCGTTATTCGGAGGAGGCTGACAGGCTGTTTTGAACGGTGTGTTATTTTTCTCTTTTTATATAGAAATAAGAAACTATCATCAGAATAATTCCTAGAACAGCGAATGCCAAAAGTTTGTAAACAGTTTCAAGTGAGGCAATGTCGTAGAAGAAAATTCTTGCAATAGCCAGCAGACACAGCCAGATGCCTGAAGTCCTCAAAATTTCATTCTTTTTCAAAATTCCTGCAGTAACAGTTATACCTGCATAAAGAATCCAAATGAGTGATGTCAGGTAGTCTATATTCAGAGTTTGATTATTCGCAACAAAGGTCGCCGTTTCAAAGTGAAAGTATACAAAACCTAAAAGTACGGCAAGGTATTTGTAGAGATTTTCTTTAAAATCACTGCTATTTTCTGCCAGAGTTCCTGATATAAGCAGAGCCGCCAGAGGTACCCCGAAAAGCGGCAGTCTCATATTCCACAGCAGAGGATAATTTGCTGTTATGCAGAGGGTGTTATCGTATTTTGTCATAAATATTCCGATAAATACTGTTAGGAATATTCCTATAGCAAACTTATTAAGACTATAGAAAATTCGGTTTCTTGTTGCTAACCATGCAAGAGCTAGGGCTTCTCCGGACCAGATGAAAATACTCTGTATATCTGTCGTAAGAAAATATACGGCAAGCCATATATTTATAACCACTGACTCTGTATAATTTTTAAATACAGCAGTGTTCCGTTTTGAATATAATCCTGCAAGCAGGGCGTATACTATGGAAGTTATGCCCAGTACAATACCGAGGATTGTTTTTTCTCCGTCAAAAAATTTAATTGTAAAACATGTCAAAAATCCGTAAT
The DNA here is from genome assembly GCA_944323595.1 of Candidatus Gastranaerophilales bacterium. Classification (GTDB taxonomy): domain Bacteria; phylum Cyanobacteriota; class Vampirovibrionia; order Gastranaerophilales; family Gastranaerophilaceae; genus CALUVN01. The sequence continues at coordinate 4,632 of CALUTF010000049.1, forward strand.
TTAGCCAGCCAAGAGTTGTGTTGACCCGGTTTTTACTGAGTGAAAACAAGTCAAATACAAGATAAAGTGCCCAGAGAATATAGGGTAAAAACTCGGACAACTCTGTTTTTGTTGAGTAGTAAAAAGCAAAACAGAGTGTGAGCGGTAAATTTATAATATTCACCAGCGATTTTTCAGTATTTCTGTGTGTATACACCAGTGATAAAGCGTTTAAAAATATCAGATATCCGAAAACAAAATTTGCTGATGCATTAGAATTTAAAAAAACAGGGTTAAGATATCCTCCTATTAATCCGATAGTCAACATTGAAGTTGTTTTCAGTTTGTCTGCAGCAAAATACGTTCCTATAAGTATAATTGAACCGATAGTAACAGCAGCTGGCATTGACAATGTATGCAAAATGCAGTATGAGCAGTAAGTTGTGATAAACAGTACAGCTGTTCCTGTACCCATAAGAACTTCTGCGTAATTTTTCATATTCCCTTTATGGAGTTTTGCTGATATCAAAAGCATCACAAGCCCCGCCAAAAATCCTAGACTCGTTTTCATTACCGGAGTGAAAATTACAAGTGGATATATGAGTTTTATAAATATTCCGATTGCAATAATTATTGCAATTGCACCGATTTTGTTAAACAAATTCCCGAGAAAAAGTTTTTCAAAATTATCATTTCCATCTGCTTTTTCTTTTTTATTTTCACATTTTGTAGCCCGTTGAATTCTCTGTGCTGTTTTGGGTTCTTCTGTGTTTTGGGGATTATCATTCTCTGCGGTCTGTTCTGTTGACGCAGGAGTACTGATGGAATTATTTTTAGTTAATTTTTTCAGCGTATAGGACAGTTCATTTAACTTTAATTGCATAACAAATACCCACAAAGCAAGTATTAGCGTTAATGTACCTATAAAATTATTTATTTCCATAAATTATTTTCCTTTATTTTTAACCCCGATTTTCATACAGTATTCCGCTATCGGGCATTCTGTACATTTGGGATTTATTGGTTTACAGATATTTTGACCGTGAGTGACAAGAAGTGTATTAATATCAAGCCAGTATTTTTTCGGAAGTTTTTCTCTAAGCGCAAATTCTGTTTCTTCCGGAGTTTTTGTTTTTACATACCCGATTCGATTAAAAATTCTATGGACATGCACATCCACGCAAATCGCGGGAATATTGTGCCCTTTAGCCAGTGTTAGGTTGGCTGTCTTTCTGCCGACCCCGTTAAATTTTACAAGTTCTTCTATTGTATCAGGAACTTTTGAGTTATATTTTTCAACCAGTTCTTTTGACAGCTGAACGATTTGTTTGGCTTTGTTTGCGTAAAATCCTACGGGATAAATCGCTTTTTCTAAATCTTTTACATCACATTTAGCAAAATCTTCAGGAGTTTTGCCTAGTTTAAGCATTCTGACTGTTGCCGGATATGTTGTCCTGTCGTTCGTTCTTAAACTCAAGATACAGGCGATAAGTACAATGAACGGGTCTTTGTAGTTTTCCATAAATTCTACAAATTCACTGCGTTTTTGGTTTGCTGATTTTAAATTTTCTACGATTTTATCTATATCAGCCATGAAGAAGTTCCTCACAATCTATTACGGTTTTTAGTCTGAGTGCGTATATGTTGTCAAAGCCAAAAGTTTTTAGCTTGACCGCGTCTTTTTCTGTCGTAATAATATCCCCGTTAATTTTTGATATTTCTTCTTCTGTATACCTGTGATGGTCATCAAATGTTATTGTTGAAACTATATCGTAATCTTTTAAAAATGCATAAAATTGTTCGGGTTGACCTATTGCGCATATTGCATAAGCTTTTGTGCCTTTTAAAAGTTCTTCCCCTGTTTTTATATTGTAGACAATATCAGGTTCGGCTTTCGCTACCAGTGTTTTTAATTTTAGTTTTTTCCCCATTATTTTGGCTAATTTTTCAGCCCTGGAGTGGTCTGTATTTTTGCTTACGATAACAAGTTTGTCAACTCTGGAAAAAGCTTCTGTTCCCTCTCTTAGGGGGCCTGCAGGAAGAAGATTTTCGTTTCCGAAGCCTTTTTCGCTATCCATTAAAACTATATCTAAATCTCTGTGCAGTTTTCTGTGTTGAAAGCCGTCATCCAGAATGATTTTTGTCACCCCGTAGTTTTTTATCGCAAATTCCGAAGCCTTAACTCTGTTTTTTGATGTGATTACAACTGCTTTTGTATTTTGTGCAAGCCAGAACGGTTCATCTCCTGCCATCTCTGCTTCATAGAAAATTGTTTTTCCGTCAGAAATTACGTTGATATTTTTATTTGATAACTTACCGCCGTACCCGCGTGAGATGATAGCCGTTTTTTCACCTTTTTCCATAAGGTATTTAGCGATTTCAGCAACGACAGGAGTTTTGCCAACCCCGCCGGTGGTGAGATTTCCTACCGAAATAACAAATGCATCCACTTTGTGCGGTTTTAATATTCCTTTATCATAAAGTTTATTTTTCAGCCCGCTCCCTATTCCATAAAACAGCGAACTAAATTTCAGAACATTAAACAGCACGCCCTTTGCATTTTTATCATAGTGAATTTTGGTTATTTCTGTTTTAAATCTTTTCATATTCATTTATTAGAACATAAGTCTGAATAACAGGAAGCGTTTATTAAGTTTTTCTGAGAATTTTCTCAAATTGCAAGTTGTAGCCTGAGTATTTTCAATAATATGTTCAAGTTCTGTTTTCTTATCCGGACCGAGTTTGTTTACGGCTTCCAGACTTGTTGAAATATCTGCCATAGCTTTATTGATATTAGCAACTGTATTTGTCAAATCTTTTTTCAGCTGATCATCTTTTGTGAGTGAGTTTACGTATGTGCTTATTTCGTTTACGTTATGTGAAATAACTCTCAAATCTTCTGCAAATGCTTCAGCATTGCCGTCACCCATCAGGATATTCAGGTTGTTTGAAAGCTGCTCTATTGATTTTGTCGTTGATTTCAAATCTTCTTTGAAGTCTTTATCTCCGATAATATTGTTAATATTAGCTGATATTTCAGAGAAATCGTTGGTTGCCTTTTCCATCATTGCCATAAGTTTATCAAGATCTTCTCTTGAAGATTCAAGCAACGCATCAACTTTTGACATTGTCTGGGTTGTTTGTGTTGTCAGGCGGTTAATATTACTTACTGAAGTTTTGAGGTCATTTATTACATCGTCAGATAGCAGTTCATTGATTTTTCTGTTAGTTTCTGTCAGAGATTCTGCCGCACGATATTGCCAATCCATAAAATCAGATATTCTCATCGGTTCTATAATTGTATATGGAGAATCTTGTTTCGGATACGGAAGTGTTACATCGTCAAGAGTTGCTATTCTTAATTTTTTTGTTCCGTTTTCAGAAACAGTTTTGCCTTTCATAAATTCAGGCAAAATCAGTCCCGGAAGATTTACAACATAATCAACTTTATAAGCACTGTTTGTGTTTATATATTCTTTAAAATTATACGGAACAGCATCTTTTGAGAGAACTTCTATATTTTTAATTTTACCTACATCGTAATACTTGTCATCTAATTTCATTTCAACAGGGTCATCCTGATACAAAACATTTTTGTCCAGCATTGGTATATATATTGTTCTTGTAATCGGCGGCGTAATTTCAAGGAAAAGTTCACCGATAAGCCCTGATTGCTGGATAGAAAATGTAGAGGCTGTCGGAATTGATATATCAGGGTTTGTGATTACAAATTTTACGTTAACATGGTTATCTTCACCATCAACTACAGGAATAATATCTTCGACCTGACCGACTTTCAGCCCCATCATTTGGACACCTGCACCGGGTCTCATCCCATTGACGTCTTTAAATTGGATTTCAATTCTATCTGCTGATGAAAAAGAACGTCCTTTGACTCTTAAAATTACCACAACGAGTAAACTCAGTGATATAAGAGTTAAAAGTCCAACCTTAAAAGACGATGAGAATTTCATTATTTTCTATTTCCCCTGATTACAATATCTACTTTTTTATATTACAGAAAATAAAAAATAATGTAAAGTTGTTAACAATCCGTTTGCTAAATTTAAATTTCAACAAGTATTGTGCGCTTTAAAGATTACAGATAATTTGATAAAATATTTTTTACATAATTTTGTGTTTCTTTATACGGCGGAACTCCGTCATATTTATCAACTGCACCGGGACCTGCGTTATATGCAGCCAGTGCTAAAATTACGTTGCCGTTATATTTATCAAGCATTGATTTAAGGTATCTGACTCCGCCATCTACGTTCTGGACGATATTATACGGATCTTTCACGCCTAATCCTTTGGCTGTCGCCGGCATCAATTGCATCAGTCCCATTGCCCCTACTTTGGATTTGGCTTTCGGATTAAAACCTGATTCCTGTTTGATTACTGCTTTTATTAAATTTTCATCAACGCCATGTTTTTTAGAAATTTGAGATACCACATCAAGAATTTGAGATTTTGTTGAATTTATATTAGCGTTGCTGACATTATTTACCGGAATAGATTGCGGTTTGATTTCGTTATTTACAGCATTTTCTATCTGGTTGTTTACAATGTTTGCATTAACCTTTTTCGCAGCAGGGTTCAGAAGCAAAGAACCAAAGTTAACGTTTTGATAGGACTGCATCACCTTATCAAAAGACTGAACATTACCTGACGGAGGATTAATAGAAACTGCACCGTTATTGTATGCAGTATTAGGTGCCTGCGCAGGATTAGCCTTTGCACTCATGCTGTTTACATAACTGTTTAACTGCATAGCCCGTTGCATAGCCGCGGTTTGTCCGCCAGATGATAACATTCTTTGTATAAATTGTGAGAACATATACCTAAATACCCTTTTATTTAACTCTATTCTACCGTTAAATGTTTTATTCCGTATCCTCTATATGAATTAATGATTTTTCTCACAAAGTCAATGAAGAATATAATGTCTTTACCTATATCAAGATAACTATCATTTAGGCTGCCCATATATTAAGCTAAACTAATTATTCCCACGGTTTTACAAGAAATTTGATTGCTTTGCCGTCTATATGCTGGTTCATCGCCCATTCAATATCTTTTAATCCGATTGTTTTTGTTATTAATTTTTCAACTTCAACATCACCTGATGCGATATAATCAAGAGCCTGACGGAAATATTTCGGGGTATGGTGGAATACGCTCATTAATCTAATATCACCGTAGTGCATTTTAGTTGTATCAAAGGTTACTTTAGAGCCTGATTTACAGCCGCCAAAGAAATGTACAGTACCTCCGGGTCTGACAAATGTAAAAATTCTTTCCCAGATTTCCGGCAGTCCCACGCATTCTACTGCAACATCAAGCCCTTTTCCCTCTTCTGTGAAATCAAGGAAGATTTTTTCAGGGTTAGGATACTTTTTCAAATCCACAATTTCATCGGCGTGTGCAAATTCATCAGCCATTTGAAGTTTCAGCGGATTTCTGCCTGCAACGATTACTTTAGCGCCTTTTAGTTTTGCAAGTCTTGCAAACATCAGACCTATAGGTCCGATGCCGATAATTCCCACTGTCTGACCCTCTTTTATTCCGGTTCTTTCTACTCCGTGAACAACATTTGCAAGCGGTTCGCAAAATGCAGCTTTATCAAAACTAAGATTGTTAGGAAGAATAAGAGTATTCTTTTTTACAATTCTTGCCGGAACAGTTATATATTCAGCATAAGCGCCGTTCAAAAGGTCAAGGTTTTCGCAAAGGTTATATTCTTCGCGTTTACAGAAAAAACATTCTCCGCACGGTGCGGAATTTGCGGCAACTACGCGGTCGCCGACTTTCAGATTGTCAACATTTCTGCCGACTTTTTCAACTATACCTGCAAATTCATGCCCGAATCCTGACGGGATATTTTTTATCAAAACAGGATGTCCGCGGCGGAATGTTTTTACATCGGTGCCGCAGGTGAGTGCTGACATCACTTTTACAACAATTTCACCGTCTTCAGGCGGTTTTACCATAACTTCTTCATATCGTATGTTTTGAGGTCCGTAGTATTGTATAGCTTTCATATTTATCCCTTAAAACTTTATGTAAGCTTTTAAAATTTTGTTGCTTACTGTATCTTCAACCGCCTGTTCTATTTTGTCAAAATCATAAACAGTTGAAATATTTTTTACGTTAACTCTTCCTGATTCGAGTAGTTTGAGAGAATCTTTAAGGTCTTCAATAGCAGGGGAATAACTGCCTAGCACCGTTAATTCTCTGTAGTAAATTTCATTGTTTGCATAGCCTTTATTTTGCGGGGTACTTGCAAAAACAAGAATTTTCCCTCCGTTTCTGACTGTATCAAGCGCAACATCTATTGTTTTATCGGCTCCTGATGTCATAAATACAGCATCAACGCCGTAATTTTCCGTTTTTAATTTTACGTATTGTCTGGTGTAATCTCTGTCTTTTGAATTAAAAGCACTGATGCCGAATTGTTTAAGAATTTGTATTCTGTCATCAAGTAAATCACAGCCGATAACTTTTACCCCCATTGCATTGAGCGCCTGTGACATCAAAATTCCGATTGAGCCTAATCCAATGACCAGCGCGGTATCACCTTTTCTCATCTGTGCTCTTTTAACTGCTCTTATGCAGCAGGCAAGCGGTTCATAAAAAGAGGCTTCAATTTCTGTCAGGTGCTTTGGTTTGAGGTGCGCTACATTTTTCAGGTGTTCTTCTGAAACAAAAATATATTCGCTAAAACCACCCGGCTCCAGATTAGTTTTTTTGAAATGCTCGCACATTGAAACATTGCCGTTTTTGCAGTAAATACATTTTCCGCACGGAATATGGTGGGAGGTTATAATAATATCATCTTTTTTAAATCGTGTAGACGAATTTATATCAACAATTTGAGCGACAATTTCGTGCCCTAAAACAGTTCCGTCAGGGACAAGTTTATGCTGCAGTTTTACTATATCTGAGCCGCACAATCCGCATCCTAAAAGCTTTACTATTGCTCCTTTACGATTGTTCAGTGATATACTGTCCCTCTCTTCAATTTCAATTTTGTCATTTTTTAAAACGGCAGTTTCCATAAATTACACCTCTTTAAAAATTTTAGCACAAACAATCTTGCGATTTATCTAAATAGATTATATAATAAATATATGAGCACAATCAGAAGATTAAATTTTTGGGATTCTCCTAAGCTTAAAAAAATGATATTTTATCTTGAAAGCGGCGAAAACCTCAGAAAAGATTTGATGAGCGAAGCTTTCCGTTTTGTGCATCGATATATTCCTTTGAAATACAGATTTATGCCGGAATCATACATTCTTCTTGACGGGAAAGAAATTATCGGACTGGTTACAGTGGCTCCGACACTTGGTAACCCCTATAAACTTAATATCACCCGTCTGGTTTTCGATAAAAATTTTTATGATGCCGGTAAACAGTTGATTGAATTTGTAACCTCAAAATACGCGGCAAAAGGCGCTGTCTCATTTACTGTTGCCGTTGACCAGTGTCATGATGAGTTGATTAATCTTTTTATAAACGGATGCGGGTTCAGACATTGTTCTTATGAAAATTTATGGAAACTCAGCGGGCTGGAATTTCCTGAAAGGGTATCATCTTTCAGATATTTTCAAAATTCAGATGCAGCGGAAGTTTCTGAATTGTATAACGGCGAATTAATTGATATGTTTAAGCATTCCTTAAAACGTGCTCAAAATGAGTTTAAGGAGCCGTTATTTGAAGGGATTACAAATTTTTATAAAAACCGGTATGTTCTTGAAGATTCCGTAAAACGTAGAATTATTGCCTATATGTCGCTTACTACGACAGATAACCTTAATTACATAATCGATTTGACCCAAAGTTCAGGATATGATTTCAATTATGATGAAATATTAGGTTTTGCCATCAGAGAAATAGCACGCAGAAAAACGGTGTTTTATCCTTTTGTAAAACAAAAACAATACACCAGGGCGTCAGGCAAATTTGAAGATTATCTTCACTCAAAAAATTGTCAGTGTATTCAAACCCAGCTTGTGCTGGTTAAAGACTTCTATAGACCTGTTAAACAGGAACAAAATGCCCTGCAGGTGTTCTTGTTCGGCGAAAACAGAATTACCGCAAATTAATTTATAAATTTTTCTTATTTGTGTTAAGATTTTACATAGGAGTATAAAGAAAAGAGGCGCTTATGGATAAGCTTAAAATTTATCTTGATAAAGATATAGACTGTGACTTGATTAAAACAAAAAAAATAGCAGTAATAGGATTTGGTTCTCAAGGATACGGACAATCAATGAATTTAAAAGATTCCGGATGTGACGTGGTTCTTGGTCTGCGTTTGGGCGGAAGTTCCGATGTTAAAGCGAAAGATTACGGCTTTAAAACTATGGCTATAAAAGATGCAGTTCAGTGGGCTGATATCGTTCAAATCCTTATTCCGGATGAAGTTCAGTCTAAAGTTTATGAGGATGAAATTAAGCCTTATATGAAAAAAGGTCAGTATTTGATGTTCTCTCACGGGTTTAACATTCATTATAAAAAGATAGTTGCACCGGAAGATGTTAACGTAATTATGGTTGCACCAAAAGGTCCGGGGCATACTGTAAGAAGCGAATATCAAACAGGCAGAGGCGTTCCGTCATTAATTGCCGTGTACCAAAATCCGTCAGGAGACGCTAAAGAAGTTGCGCTTTCTTACGCGGCAGCAATCGGTGCAGGCAGAGCAGGTATTATAGAAACTACATTCCGTGAAGAAACAGAAACGGATTTGTTCGGAGAACAGGCTGTTATTTGCGGCGGTGTTTCCGCACTTATAAAAGCAGGGTTTGATGTTCTGGTTGAAGCCGGATATTCTCCTTATATGGCTTATTTTGAAGTCTTACATGAGATGAAACTTATCGTAGATTTGTTCTTTCAAGGCGGGCTTAAAGATATGCGCTATTCGATTTCCAATACCGCAGAATACGGTGATATGACCAGAGGTCCGAAAGTTATCGGTGAGGAATCAAAAGCGGCTATGCGC
>CALUTF010000050.1 GCA_944323595.1 Candidatus Gastranaerophilales bacterium
ATTTCAAATTCATGCCAGTATATTGACGAGGCGATTACGGAATATCAAAGAGCGTTGGAATCTTATATTGATTCTGCAGAAATTTTCTATAAGATAGGCAGGGCACAGTATTTTAAGGGTGATTTGGATAAGGCTATAAATTATCTTGATATGGCTATTTCTAAAAATCCTAAGCAGGCTAAAACCTATTACCTGCTGGCTGAAACCTACACGAAAAAATCAAGATTTCTTGAAGCTTCAATAAATGCTAAAAAGGCTGTTAAGTGTGCACCTTTTGCAAGTTCATCAGCACACTATCTTTTGTATAACTTATACAGAATTTCTTCTTTTCAGTCTTTTAAGACTTCTGTCAGAGCGTGGTATGAATATGCTATGTCTTTAATCACTTTGCCGTTTGATAAAGAGGCTATCGGTAATGTTACCAGAGCATTTTCTAATTTTATTAAATTTTTCCCTGTTATGTTCAAGGGGCTTTATCAAATTCAATTTAAGAGTGTTAGCGAAGCTATAGAAACATATATTCAGGCTATTGAAAAAAATCCCGGTTTTGTTCCGCTTTACGGTGTTCTCGGTGATATGTACAGAAGTGTCGGAATGTATGATGACGCAATTACCGAATATAAGATGGCTATCTGGCTTGATTGCTTGAATATTCAGGCTTATCAAAATTTATGCAAGGTTTATGAAGAACAGGGGGATTATGACTCTGCTGTTGAAATTTATGAAAAACTCATTCAGATTATGCCTACGGTTTCGGAATATCATTCAAACCTTGCCAATATCTTATACATAAAAGGTGATATACAGGGTGCTGTTTCACATTTTCAAACTGCAATTACTTTGAATCCTAACAGACAGCGTACAAGTGTTATTAACCAGATACTCGGATTTGTTTATCAGGAAACTAAAAATGATCTCGATGCGGCTATAAGTTCTTATCAGAGTGCGTATCTTCTGACTCCGGAAGATATTGATATATATGTTAACTTGGGAAGTGCTTTTTATGATAAGGAGGATTTCCCGAATGCTCTTGCGGTTTATAGAAATGCACTTGATCTTGATCCGACCAATGCAAAAATCCATTGTAATTTAGGCTTTTTATACTGGGGAAAAGGCGATATTGATGAGGCCATAAAAGAATATGAGCTAGCAATCGAATTTCAACCGGATTATGACATCGCATACAACAATCTCGGCGTAATATATCTTGATGATTTGGGGCGCGTGCAAAAGGCTATTGAACTTTTTAAAAAGTCTATAGAATGTAATCCTAATTATGCACTGGCGCATTTTAACATGGCAAGAGCAATCACTATTACAGGTGACAAAATTGAGGCTGCAAAACTCTATCAAATTGCTCAGGATATAAATAAGGTTACTAATGAAATTGATCCGCAGGATATTGTTGATAAAATTAATGCTCTGTTCAGTTAGTTAGTCATAAACTTTATCATTAATTCTGATTTCTGAAACATACATAATCTCGCCGGAGCCTGCGCCGTCATCAAGTCTGGATAGACTTGTTTCGTTGATGACTTTGTTGTCATTTGCTATGTCAACGAGAATACCTGTTAAATAAATTTCATCATAAATTTTTGCACTCATGATGGCGTTTAAAATATTTTTATTTCTTGGGATTAAGTGTGTTATGGAATATTCAATTTCAGCATCCGAATTGTTTTTGTTTTCAACATAAACAACTCTTCCTCCGTTAGAAAAATCTTTTTCCATAGCAATTGTAAAATTATCTTTGATAAAATTTTTATTTGCGTTTTCGCCCCATGCTATTGCGTAATCGATAGGTGCAATTCTGTCAAACGACCAGTTGAATCGTCTTAGCCCGAAGTTTGTATTTGTGCCGATTAACAAACCTGAAACTTCGTATGCTGCGCGTGGAATCAGCTTAACAGGCTTTTTGCCGTCGTAAATTGTGAAAGAATTTGTCCCGTAAAGTGCTGCTGCATCCTGATATGGTTCACCATAATCTATTGGAGATGTATCTTCGTAGGATACAGTTGGTTTCTTTAAATTTTTATAAAATACAATATCATCCCAGGTTGCAAATAGTGATGCCCCTGCAATTAATATTAAAAGAGCAATATATGTTGTCCATTGCATTATCTGTAAATCCTTTCACCTATTTGAACCTGTTCTACATACATAATTTCGCAGGCGCCGCCTCCATTGTTTCTACCCCTAGACCCTGCGTTGTTATCTGTTCTTGATACGCTTGTAATTGATTTTCCGCCTTTTGAAAAATATAAATCGACAAGGTAGCCGTCAAGCTTGACTTTATCATATTTTTTTAATGTAAGCAATGCGCTCATTATATTGTTATTTGCAGGAACAAGATGGGTATGTGCTGTGTGTGATTTTATGTAACCAAAATCAAGACAATCAGTACCGCGGCATTTATACGTATATCTGAGCCAGCGGGCAGTGCTTGTTTTTTCTGATTTGAATTTCAGATAATTTTTTACATAATCTTTGTCAGCAATTTTGCCCCAGACAATTCCGATATCCATTAGTGAAACTTTATCAAAATCATTTCTCATCAGACCGTGGAGCCAGAAATCGGTGTTTATTGCTACAATCATTCCTGAAAGACTGTATTCGGCTATCTTATCATAGGCAAATTCAGTATACTCATTTTTACCTTTTTCGAGTTTTTTGTTTTCAGATGGGAGCATTACCTGAATAGGATCATTGTTAATATCTATTTCTTTATAGGTGGCTTCTGTTACCTGTGGAAAAGCGTGTGTTAGCTTAAAAGTCAAATCCTCTAAAAATGAGTATCCAAACAGGCATATAACTATAATTAAGCAAATATTACAAAAACCTTCAAGTGAAAATAATTTTTCGCTCCAGCTTTTTTTAGGGATGGAATTCTCCTCTGTGTCATAAGCGTTATAGACCTTATTTGGATCAAAAGTGTTCTTTTGCATTATTATCTCTAAATTAGTTGTGTATCTTTACTGGTAACATTTATCGGAAGTGAAAAACCGAATGTAGAACCTTTACCCACCTGCGATTCAACAAAAACTTTTCCGTTGTGGTGTTTTTCTATTGTTGTTTTTACGAGGTGGAGCCCTATACCTGTCCCTTTTATAGTGTGAGTGGCATTTTCAACACGATAAAATCTGTCGAAAATTTTCTTGATATGCTCCGGTGCAATCCCGCAGCCCTGATCCGTCACTGTAACGGTTACATTCTCATTATCTGCTGTAAGTTTAACATCAATACGCGTGTTATCCGGTGAATACTTAATCGCGTTTGATAAAAGATTTGTAAATGCCCGTTCTATACTGTCATAATTGAACATTATTATCGGAATATTGTCATCCTTTGATATATTAATTTGCAGGTTATGTTCGTTTGCAAGTACCTGTACCTGATTTACTGCATTCTCAACTACTGCAGTCATATCATTAGGAGATTTTTGCATTTCTATGTTTGATTCAAGTCTTGAAAAATCAAGAATGTCATTAACCATATTATTAAGACGTATAATTTCCTGATTAATTGTTCCGATAAATTCTTTCTGGGTTTCGTAATCAAATTCATTCCCGTAGTTGTAGAGTGTATCAATATAGCTTCGTAAAACCGTTACAGGAGTTCTTAATTCATGGGAAACATTTGAGATAAAATGTGCTCTCATCTGATCCATTTCAGCTTCTTTGGTTACATCAATAAGCACAATTATGTACCCGACATAATCTTTGTTTCTCGTAAACATCGGGGATATAACGGATTTAATAACTCTGTTATCAACTTCTATACTGAATTCAATAGGCTTCTTTTCCATTATATCAATAGGAGTGTCTTTGAACTCTTCTATTTTGTCTTTGAAACAGTAGTTTCCTGCGGTATCAATATACTGCTGAATTTTTGTATTCAAAATTTGATTTTCTTCAACTTCAAGAAGTTTTTGCGCGTGGTTGTTAACCAGTACAACATTATCATTATTATCGCAAACAACAACGCCGTTTGCGATACTTAAAAGTACTGCTTCAAGTTTGTTTCTCTCAAGAGTCAACTGCTCAACGTTTTGTTCTTCATATATATGCAGGCGTGCCGACATATCGTTGAATGCGTTAAACAGTTCCTGAACCTCGGTACTTACGTCTTTTCCCTCAATTTTGTAACCGAATTCTTTTGTAGAAATCTTTTTTACCCCTTCTTGCAGTATACGGAGTTCACGGGTAATAAGATATGTGTTTATCAATATTACGAATGCAAAGACTACCCATGCAACGGTGAAAACAAACATTAAAGAGTTTCTTGTTGTAGAGGAAATCTGATTGATGATATTACCGGAAAGACCGACTGTTACAGAACCGGCATATTTTACTTCGCCTGATTTTTCTTCGTTCATGGGGGACGTCACGGTAATATTAGAACGCTTAAGTTTATTATAATTCTGATTTTTACCGGAATATATTATGTTCCCGTCAGCGTCTTTAAATTCTATGAACACAATATCATCGTGGCTTTTTAGTATTGAATCGGTGTGGCTTTTAAGGGTGTTATAAATTTGTTTCTTTGTAAGTCCTTTAGTTATTTCGACGGATTCAATAGCCAGTGTTTTGGATATTACCTGTCCAAAATTTTGATAGCCCTCGTTTAATTTTTTCTGTATGTTAAATATGGCAAAAATCGCTATTGCAACTATCAGAACCGTACTCAGTACAAGTCCGAAAATTATTAAGCGATTTTGCGTTGTCAGACTGATTTTCTGATTTTTCATAATTTAAATTATACCACTTGATATTATCTTGAGCAAATAGTTCTGGCGACATGGACACCTGAAGCGGAAGCCTGTATAAGACCGCGTGTTACTCCTGCGCCATCCCCGATTGCAAACAGATTTTTAACGCCCTCTGTTTCAAGTTCTTCTGTTAATTTTACTCTTGCTGAGTAGAATTTAACTTCAATACCATAAAGCAGAGTATATCTTGATGCTGTTCCCGGTGCGAGTTTATCAAGTGCATAGAGCATTTCTATAATACTTGTCATTTGTCTGTAAGGTATAACAAGGCTTAAATCTCCCGGAGTTGCGCATGTCAATGTTGGTTTAATTACACTTGACTTAATTCTTTCCGGCGTTGAGCGGCGTCCGTCAAGGAGGTCACCGAATCTCTGTACAAGAATTCCGCCCCCGAGCATGTTTGCAAGGCTTGCAATATGTTGACCGTATTGGATTGGTTCTTTAAACGGTTCTGTGAATTTCTTGCTAACCAGCAGTGCAAAGTTTGTATTATTAGTTGTTTTTTCTGCATAGCTGTGACCGTTTACTGTTGAAATACCGTTGTAATTTTCCTGTACAACTTCTCCGTTAGGGTTCATACAGAAAGTTCTTACTTCATCTCCAAAAGTTGGTGAATGATAAATCAATTTAGATTCGTAGAGTTTATCAGTTAACGGTTCAAAAACAGGTGCCGGAAGTTCAACGCGAACCCCGATATCAACTGCGTTATTAACCATTCCTATTTTATTTTTGGCAAATTCTTTTGTAAGCCAGTCTGCACCCTCTCTTCCCGGGGCTATGATTGTGTATTCAGCAGAGATTGTTTCACCGTTGTCAAGAACAATGCCTTTTACCTGCTCGCATTCAACGACTAATGATTGTGCTGAAACATTGTTCAAAATGGTTATTCTCTCATCAAGATAGTCCTGCATATTTTTTAACACATCAAGACTTCTTTCTGTACCAAGATGGCGTACCGGCGAGTGAACAAGTTTTAATTCCGCAAGCACAGCCTGCCTTTCAATTTCTCGGAATGTTTTCATGTCAGTTCCGAAAACTTCTTCTGTAGCTCCGAATTTTAAGTATAATTTGTCGGCATAATCAATGAGTTCTTCAACCTTTTCTCTTGACATGTAGTCAACAAGGTGACCGCCTACATCCGGTGTCAGGGTGAGTTTCCCGTCAGAAAATGCACCTGCTCCGCCCCAGCCGCAAAGGAGTCCGCATTTTTTGCAGGACGGACATTTAGCATATCCCTCTCTCAAAAGACACTTTCTGTTTTCAATTTTTTGTCCTTTTTCTACAAGCGCAACTTTCCAGTCCGGTCTGAGTTTTGTAATTTCAAGCGCCGCAAAAATTCCGGCAGGACCTGCTCCGATTATCACTACATTATACATTTATTCATATCTCCAATCTAGTTTTGCCAACCTGTAAAATATAACTCAAACAAATTTTAAATTAAAGCCTTTGTAAAGAGTTTGTAAATCATTTTTTCTTAGGCACGCTGAAAACTATGTTGTCCAAATTCAGTTTAAAATTAGTTTGACCGTATTTGCCGTTGCTTTTTAGAAATATATTTAAAATTGTTTCGTTGCCGGTGTTTTGTCTGGTTTCTCTGTCGTAGCCCTCACGAATTCTGAGTGCTCTGTTGCTTGTAATTTTGCGGATTAAATCTCCATATATTCGTTTTGCTGCCATAACCTCATAGCTCTCAGGAATATTAGAATCATTAGCTATACTTTTTGCTTTCCCGAGATTTTTGCCTTTTTCTGCGAGCTCTTCTGCTACTTTACCGGTTACTATAAAATTTTTGTCGCGCAGATTTATAAATCTAAAAAAGTGTGATGCTGTCTTTTTTACAGTTCTGCCATATTCTCTTGCAAAACATTTGTACCCTTTTAGTGCACGATGAAAACTGTAATCTTTGTCATAACCTGCAAAAATTCTGCAAATACGTTGTTTTTCTGTGTCATTTTCAATTGGACCTGCAAGAGTTTCTATTAATTTGCGGCATCCCTTTTGTATATTCGCGCTATCCAGAGCTTCCTTTCCGTCTATATGAACTTTTACAGGTATTACTCCGGTAAATGTTGCGCTGGATGATACAGAAGATATTTGCATACATAAACTCCTTTTGGTGTTGTAAAACATAAAAAGGAAATTTTTTGCTAGTTATTTTCTAAAAAATTTGATACGGGCATTCTGGTTCCGATACTTAAATATTGTCGTATTGCGGTTATAAGTTCATTAATTTCCTCGCTGGGCAGTATTGATTTTGAAATTTCTGCGTATTTCATTGCATCATTATATTTTTTACTGTTCATAGAAACAACCGCAAGATTATAGTAAGCAAGGGCCTTTTCATTTTCATTAGAGGCTACAGCAAGTGCTTTATTGAATGCTTTTTTTGCTTCATCAATTTTGCCTAATTCTGCAAATGCTATTCCTAAATCAATATAGCCGCCTGAAATATTAGGAGCTTTTTTTACATAATTTTGCGCATCAATCAATTTTCTCATATTGACTGTTCTTGCGTTACCAATGAGTATCGGCGCATAGAATAGTCCCTGCGTATTCACCTGAGAGAGTGGTACATTTGTTATATCAGGAGCCAATTTATATAAGAGTTTCAGTGTATTAATATCGTTTGCACGCAGGTATACGTAATTTTTGGTGTCATGAGTAGTAATCTGATTTTGGTTTGTTGACATATACATCAAATCATTAGCGTTGTCACTGTGTCCCATAATACCTAGTGCGTGTCCGATTTCGTGAAGAACGGTGTTGTGAAGTTCTTTTGTTGAAAGTAGTCTGCCATAAGGATCTTTTTCATAAACAGTGATTACCATTTGTTTAAGTCTGCTGCCTTTGACGATTGGAACTGTATATGCAACTACATATTTGCAACCTTTTTCACTGCAATTTGAGTTATCAACTTCACTGAATTTTACGATAATATCGGCATTTTTAGGATTTTTTACATAGCTAAATGTTATAAAACCGCTTGCATTTCTCCAGCTTGAAAAACATTCTTTGATTTCGCTCACGTAATAGTTAGGTAAATTTTTTCCGCTGGTGCTTTCTATGTAAACTTTTAGAGGAAATGTGTTTATATCCCAGCGTAAAATTTTATTATCATAAGACACATGTTCTATATAATTATTTCCAAAAACTCTAAGGATATTATATTTCCAGTTATGTACTCTTGAACCTGCAAGGAGTTTTGCACTGTCATTTTGTATACTGTCACTGTATTTATATATTTCTTTCTGGATTTTTAAATTGCTTTTAAACATTGTAAGCGTTTTAACGTAATAAAAGCGGATATCTTTGTTGTAGGGCTGCAGTTTTATTGCAATGCTTAAATTATTATATGCTTTTAGATAGTTTTCGTGTTCAAAGGCTGTTTTTGCGCTGTTAAGCAGAAAACGCGGCACATAAGTGAATATAATTATGATTAATATTAATACTAAAGTTAAAATATATAAGCGTTTATTCTTCATCTGTTGCTGTTTGTTTTAATTGTGCACTATCTAAATCTAAAATTTTTGCAAGAGCTCTTGTATCGCCTTTTAATTTAAAATACTCTGCAAATTTAGGTGTTGTTTTTAGATTGTAACTTCTTCCGTTTTTATCTTTTGTTTTTGAGATTAGACCTTTTTCAACGAGTTCCTGCACGTGTTCATAGGCATTTGAACCTCTTAATTCCTTTAAAACTGTCTGCCTGATGGGTTCTTTTAATGCGATTACTGATAAAGTCCTCAGGACCGCAGGTTTTAATTCAACAGGGCAAAGCTTTTCCACTATATCCATGTGTTCTTCTTTAACCTGAAGAATATACCCGTTTTCATCATCAATTTCCAGAGCCCCATCACGGGAAGAATAATCCATAATAAGTTCAAGTAGAGCTTCTTCTACTACCTCATCATTCTCTTCTTCCAAAATCTCGGCGATTTCGTGTACAGAAAGCGCCTGGGCTGTTGTAAATAAAACAGCCTCAATCCGTGACTTCAACTGTTCCATTTGTACCCGCCTCTGATTTATGTTCTTTTATTACATATACGTTAGAATAAAATTCATCCTGTGTAAGATCATAGTCTGATTCTGCAGACAAAAACAACATTGCAATGTATGCGCTGATTCTATCCATTCCTAGAAGGGTGAGCGAATTCAGGTCGACTTTTTCTTCTTTAAGGAATATTTGTTCAAGATTTGCTTTAAGTTTCAGCACGGCCTCTTCTATGTATTCTTCGTGAGCCATGTTTACAATATCGTCAGGAGTAAATCTTGAATATGACTGTACTCTGCGTTTTGCACGTTCCTGTGCACTTTTTAAAGCTTGTTTTCTGTCAATTTTTTCATAAAATTTCAGTTGTCTGATTAAGTCATTCAATGTAACCGTGCGGTTGCGGTTCAGACGCACACTGGTACGTCTTTGAAGCACTTCATCAATAGAGATTACGTTATTGGTCGGAATGTAATCTTCTTCGGCGTATTCTGCAATAAATCCGTCGTCATCATACTGAACTTCATCATATTGGTCTTCAAACTGTGCTGCACTAATCCCTTCAAGTACATTTGACTGTAATTTAATCAATATTGAAGCAAATAGAAGTGTTCGACCGGTAAGTCTGAGGTTTTGAGATTTCATCTCGCATATTTTGGCAAGAAATTTGTCGGTAACATCAATAATATCAATGTTCCAGGGGTCAATCTTTCCTGCTTTTGCCATTTCAACAAGAACGCCGATGCCGTCGCTTTCATTTTCAAGATATTCATAATTTAAAACTGCGTTTTCTGCCATTTACTTTAATCTCTCAGTTTTATTCCGGTTACACGTGTAATACCTTTTTCTTTTTGGGTTACACCTATAGTTCTATTAGCTGATTCTATCATAGGTTTTCTGTGGCTAACAACTATAAATTGCGTATCTTTTGATTGGTTCTGCACCATTTGGGCGATACGTTCAACATTCATTGTATCCAAACTTGCGTCAACTTCGTCAAAGGCGTAGAAAGGTGCGGGCATATATCTTTGTATCGCAAATACAAATGCCAGTGCGGTTAGCGACTTTTCTCCACCTGACATGCTTTCTAATCTTTGGAGCTTTTTATCACGTGGTTGAGCCGCAATTGTTAATCCTCCGTTTAGAGGATCTTCCGGATTCTCCAGAATTAATTCTCCCTCACCCTCTGATAATTGATGGAAGACTTCTTTAAAGTTTGCATTAATATTATTGTAGGTTTTCATGAAAGTTTCTTTTTTCAGCTGTTCATAGCCGTTCATTCTTTCAAGAATTTCTTTACGTTCTTTTGACAGCGTATCAATTTGTTGTTTGAGTTCAGTTTGTCTTGTTAAAACTTCGTCGTAGGAGGTTAACGCTCTCATATTTACATCGCCGAGCTCATCCATTTTCTTTTCAAGTTTTTGAATTTTTGATGTAATTTCTTCAATAGAAATCTCTGTCGGTTCAAGCTTGTCAATTTCTACACCTGCATTTGAAAGCACATTTCTGGCTTCATCAAGTTGCGGTTCAAGCTCTCTGCGGCGCGCTTTGAATGATTCAATCTGTTCGGCTATTCTTTCTATATCAGAAATTCTAATGTGTTTTTGTTTTTCCATTTCAATTAATTCGTTATGAATTTCGTCACGCTGTTTCAAAAGTTCGCCGAGTTTTTCTTCAATTTCTTCTATTTGAACTTTAAGTTCTTCCAGACGTTTATTCAAAACTTCTGTCTCTTCCTGATAAGTTATTTTGTCTTTTTCAAGCTTTTTGTTGTTATGCTCAATATTTACAATTTCTTCGCTTTTGGTTTGGATAAGGTCGTTGTGGAAAGAAATCTGGCGGTTAAGTTCATTTTTGTCATTGTTTGCATTCATTAAATTTACCTGCAGACGTTTGATTTCCGCCTCAACGCCCTCAGTTTTTGCTTTTAAATCTTTCAAATCCTGTTCGTTAATAAGTTTTTCAACTTCTGCTATCTGCTCCTGAACAAGAGTCATTTCATCAAGCAGTGAAACGTGCTTATCTTCCAGTTTATCCAGTTTTTTGTTAAATTCTTCGATTTTTGGTTCAGAATTTTTTATAAAGTCAGCTTGCTCTTTCAGAATATTTTCGCTGTTGGCGTAGTTTTTATTCATGTTATCAAGCTCAACTTTAGATTTGTTGAATTCTGTCATTGCATCGGAATAGCCCGAACGTACTTTGTCCAGTTTTGCTTCCAGGTCATTTTTCTTGTTATTAAGTGATTTTAATTTTGTTTCTAATTCTTTGAGTTTTTCTTTATAGGTGTTGAGTTCGTTGTCGTCGTTCTGGCTGAAGCTAAGCCCCGTCCGTCTCATTGAACCGCCTGTCATTGAGCCTGATTTTTCAAAAAGTTCTCCTGACAGAGTTACCATTCTGTATTTGCCGATAAGTTTTTTTGCGCATTCCATATCTTCGACAACAAGAGTATCGCCGACTGCATAATAAAACGCATTAATATATGTATCATCAAAATCAACAAGATTAATTGCAAAGTCAATTACGCCTTTATCTTTAGGCAAAGCAAGGCGTGTTGGTGCTTTTTGAACTTTGTTAAGCGGAATAAATGTTGCACGTCCTGCACCAGAGGATTTTAAAAGTTCAATTGCAACAGATGCAACATGTTCATCATCTACAACTACGTGTGACATTCTGCCGCCAAAGGCAACTTCCATCGCTGTAGAATACTCTTTATCCACGGTTCCTAGTTGAACAAGAGGGGCATGTACCCCGCGGAGTTTTGCGCCCATTACCGTATCAATTGCGCGGCCGAAAGATTCCTCTGCTGCCTGTTTTTTAACTTCCATTGAAGTCAGTTTTCTGTAAACAATCTGGGCATCATAATTCAAATCATTAATTTCATTTTTTGTTTTATCCAGCTCATTCATAGTGTTTTGCTGAATAATTTTGAAGTCTTGCAGTTCTTTTTGAAGCTGTTCCACCATTTTTTGTTTCAAGTCCTGATCGGATGTGAAATTAGCCTTTAAGTTTTCCAGTTCTTCAAGTTTGCTTTTTGCCTGCTCAACCTCTTTTTCCAGTGATTTAAGTTCACTTTCAAGCGGATATTTTTCTTTAAGCAGTGAATTTTCCTTGTCTTGAAGTTCTTCAAGTTGTTTTCTCAGAGTGTTTCTTTTTTCAATATGCTGGTCTGCAGTTGCATTCATACCGGTCATATCTTCAAGAATTTTTTTGAGCTCTTCATTTTTGTCTTTTATAGATGCTTCAATGACTTTAATTTCATCGTCTTTCATTGAAATTTTAAGTTTGAAATCCGCGATTTTTTTATTAAAGTTTTCGATGCCGTTTTTAGCGTTTTCAATGGAGCGCAGCCCGTCATGAATTTGTTTATCAGCATAATCTGAGGCATTTTTTTTGCGCTCTATTTCACCTTTGAGGGTTTCTTCTTTTTTCTTTAATTCAATTTGCTGTGCCTCGCCTTTTTCCTTTACGAGTTCTGAAATTTCGTCGTACTTGCCCTTGATTAGTTTAAGGCGTTCATCCAAATCTTTGTTTTTTACTTCTTCTTCCTTTTTCTTCTTGGTAAATTCAAGGATATTTTCGTGCGCTTTTTCAAGAGATTTTTTGATGTCAAAAAATCTGACAGTATTAATTTGCCCCTCAAGCGAAGTTTTTTCTTCTTTTAATTTTTGATATTTTAGTGCAACTTCCCGTTCTTCTTTTAATTGTTCAAGACGGGTTTCAACTTCATTTAAAATTACCGTAGACCTTTCAACGCGCTGTTCTACCGTATTAAGCTCATTTGTTGCCTGATCTATTCTGCGGTCAAAATCTGCTATTCCTGCAATTTCGTCTATAATTTTCCGTCTGTTTTTAGGAGTGCAGTTTGTAATTCCTTGCACGTCCCCCTGCATCATAACGTTATAGCTGTTCGGGGTTACGTTGTATTTTTCCAAAAATGCGTGGATGTTGGAAAGGGTTGTTACTGAATCGTTCAGGTAGTATGTACTTGCGTATCCTTGTGATGATTTACGTATTTTTCTTGCAACAGAAAATTCGTTGTCTGAATTCATGTCTCCAAAAGTAACTTTTACGTATGCATCATTGCGTTTTGTGTAGGTAGAAATAAAGTGTGAAAGGTTTTCTGCCCTCAGTTCACCGGCATTGGCGAGTCCGAGCGCAAAAAGAATACTGTCTATAATATTGCTCTTTCCCGAACCGTTTGGACCGGATATGGTGGTAAATCCTTTTAAGAGCGGTATTTCTGATTTATTTGCAAATGATTTGAAATTATCAATTTCAAGTTGTTTTATGTACATATCCCTACCCGATAATAGTCTTAATTCTATTGAACAACAATATTTTTGACATGTCAAAATGTAACATTGCGCTTAATAAATGCAAATCAGACCTCACCCCAAAAAAAACTCACCCCTACACAACAGTTTCGGCAAAGCCGCAATTACAAAGATATTTAAAACTTCTTGTACACCTAAATACAGGCGATTTTTTGAAAGTTGAAGAGTCTTATTGATGCAAACGTTACGTTTGCCAAACATCATGTTTGCACCTCACCCCTGCCCTCTCCTAAGTATAGGAGAGGGAGCGCAGTGTATCCCCAAAAGTCAATCT
Source organism: Candidatus Gastranaerophilales bacterium (assembly GCA_944323595.1). GTDB lineage: Bacteria > Cyanobacteriota > Vampirovibrionia > Gastranaerophilales > Gastranaerophilaceae > CALUVN01. The sequence continues at coordinate 13,362 of CALUTF010000050.1, forward strand.
GTAGAAAATTTTAAAATACAGTTAAGCTCCTACGGTCTCATACAAAAGCCGACCTGTCGAAAGACTTTAAAAGTTTTTTGAAAATCTTCTAAAGGCGATTTTTCAGTTTGCGGAAAAAGTGTAGAAATAATAAAAAACGACCATTTAAGGGGTCGTAAAGGGAAAAAAAGGAAAACTATTTTTAATATGTTAAAGGGGGTTCAAAAGCGATTGTTACAATAGATAAA
>CALUTF010000051.1 GCA_944323595.1 Candidatus Gastranaerophilales bacterium
TTCACTTTGTGAAATTTGAATAGGTTTGTATTTACTACTGTCTATTTTATCACTTCTTTGGGATTTTTCAACCTTGCTGGAACCGCCGCCCTCGCCGAACTGTCCGTTTTCCTTTCGCGGGTGTTTGCTTTCTTCCCACTCATCACCGTTAAAAGGGCTTTGTGGATTTTCACTACCCCCTATCAAATCAGCAAACGGGTCATTCTCCAGCGGTTCGCCCTCCATTTCTTCGGATAGCGTATTATAGCCGGATTCCTCATCCTCTCTCAATACCCCGCGGACTTCTTCAGGTGAAACCACACCTGCGTTTATGTAGTTCATATCTGTACGGGAATTCAATTCTCTGATTTCCGCACGTTCTTTTTCTGTTGGCGTGTCGATTTCATCAAACACTGCTACATATTCTTTGCCTATGCCCAGCTCGGATTTTCAGAAAACTTAAAATAAAAACACTAAAATTTACAAAACAGCTTTAATAGCTTCAATCATGCCGGATTCATCTGCAATATTTTTACCTGCAATATCAAAAGCAGTACCATGCCCCGGAGAAGTTCTAATAATATCCAGACCAATTGTCATATTAACAGTTTTTATTCCTGCAACTGTTTTTATCGGAATAAGCCCCTGGTCATGATAAACCGCAATGTAGCAGTCATAAGGTACTTTATGCGGTTTTAAATAAGCCTGCGCTGCATTGTAAAATAAAGTATCTGCAGGCTGAGGCATAGTTATATCAATACCCTTTGCAATCAATTCCATACATGCCGGATTTAAAATTTCTATTTCTTCGGTTCCTAATACACCGTCTTCACCAGCATGAGGATTAAAACCACACAAGGCAAACTTTGGATTTTGTATCTTTAAATAATCTACAAAAAAATTCTGAAGCAATTCAACTTTATCAATAACATTTTGTTTAGTAAATTTAATTTCTTTAACAGCACAATGTCGTGTCAATAAAAGCACACGAAAATCGTTTGCAAGAAATAACATCTCTGCATGCTGCTTATCATGCGACATGAATTTTTGTAAAATCTCAGTTTGTCCGCTGTAAAAATGCCCTGCAAGATGAAGTGCAAATTTTGAAACCGGTGCAGTGACTATAGCTTTCGGAGCGAGTTCTACAGCCTTTTTTAACGATTGAAAAACAAACTCTCCGCATTCTTTTGACGCTTTACCGGGTATTACCTGCGCATCATAAGGCACCTCAATGACTTCATAGTCTTTATCTAAAATACCATAATAATCCAGAATTTTCTTATTAGAAACAATGACAAACTTTTCCGCAGGCAAATCAAGGGCCCTCAAAGCCTTTATTGTAATTTCAGCACCTATGCCGTTAGGATCGCCCGTTGTTATTATAATTTTGTCATTCATTTCCGTGTTATTCATGATTTTCAAAATAATTTAATATGTCAATCAGCGTATTAACGCCACCGAGATTACCTGATTTAGTCACAATCCAATGAGCCTCGTGATCCAGACTCAAGGCTATTGCCGGCGCTACCTCATCAATAAGCTGTAACTGGCTTGCGCCGATAGCACGGCAACATTTGTAAGAAGTTTCGCCCCCCAGAGTAATCAATATAACGTCCTTATTCTCAAGAACTCGTTTCGTCAATTCTGCAAGAAAATCAGTAATGGCATTTGATAATCCTGATTTTGTCAATTCTGCATTCAATGAATCTTCTGAAAAACCGTCAAAATCTTGAAGTAATTTTGAAGTATGAACAACAACTATATTGTTCATACCAAGGTTTTGAACAATCCTGTTAACAAGTTCATCCTGTACGCCTGCAACGATTGTTTTTAAGTCAAGTTGAACAAACAACGTATTGTCATATTCATCACTCTGTTCCAATTTTTCTATTTGTTTTGCTGTAATATTTGTGGCACTGCCTGATACAACAAGCTTTGGAAGAGCAGGTATAGTTTTATTTATATGCTGCAATTCGGAATCTGCATACCAGTATTCACATAATTCATGAGCCAGAGCTGCCGCACCGACAGGAAGAATATTATACGTTAATTTTGACATGGCAAGAATTATCTGCTCAATATCTACTGTAGAAACCGCATCCATTACAATAATTTTTTTACCGTTTTCTATCAGTTCTTTAAGTCTTTTGATAATAGGGCCTGCACCTTTCATAACAGTTTTCAGCTCAACAGCTCCTACTAAATCTGATTTATCGCCCAATTGATATGCCATCAATGTCGGAATATGTGATTCCAGAATAGGAGAATGAGGGTCACGAGCCATTTCAGTTCTCTCAATCGGAACACCTTTCAAAAGATGATACCCGCCAATAGTAACACGTCCCTCCTGAGGAAATGCAGGAACCATAATTGCAGCATCCATTCCAAGCGTTTCCAAAACTGCCAGAACTTCTACTGCTATATTACCGCGCAAAGTTGAATCTATCTTTTTAAAATAATAATCTGCATTAATAGTTTCCATAAACCTGCGAGTAGCGTCCGCTACCTTAAGAGCTGCAGGCTCCGCATCCATATTACGAGTTTCAGTGGAAATAGCCCAAACCTGAGTACCTTTCATGTTCAATGGTTCTGCAGACTTGTCTTCCAGAAGAATCTGGCAATTTGCACCTTTCAAATAAAATTGTAAAGCCGTATCATTTGCACCTGTAAGGTCATCTGCAATAATGCATGTAGTATTTGAACTAATCATCATAAAACTTCAGCGTCTCTTTTGGAACCCAATAATCTGATACTGTTTGCAATAATAAGGAAATTTTCTCTGTCAGAACCTGTAACCTTATCAGTCCATTTGTTCTGTGCAATTCTGCCGTCTACTGCAACCTGTATCCCTTTTTTTACATATTCACCGGCAAATTCAGCCTGCTTATCCCAAACATCTATATTAAACCAATCGGCAACTTCGGATTTTGTTTTTGCATCCCATCTGTTAACTGCAACAGAAAAGTTTGCTTTAACTTTACCAGATTCAAAATATCTTATCTCAGCATCACGTCCGACTCTGCCTACAAGTACAACACTATTCATTTTTAGTATACCTCTTTCTTGAATTTAATATAGATATTTTACAATAAAAATAACATAAGAACTTAAAAAAAGCTCAAAATTAAGAAAAATTAATATAAAAATATGGTGTATCAAAAATTTTTTTGATATATTAATAAAAAGAAATGGTTTTAACACGACAACAAAGAAAAAATAAAGGATTTACTCTGGCAGAAGTGCTTATAACCCTTGGCATAATAGGTGTAGTTGCGGCAATGACTATGCCAACACTTGTTAATAACAGCCGAAATCAGGAGTGCCGAGCAGGTTTGAAAGCCGGATATGCATTGATTAGTACAGCATTAAACAGTATGATTGCAGATGATATGTCTACACGTTCCGGCGATTATGCAAGCAGGGAGTTTACTCCTGTATTCAGGAATTATTTCAAAGTCGGGAACAAAGGCGGGAATTATCAGGATTGCAAGGATAATACAATATTTATCACAACAGAAAACAGTAACAATGACCCGGGTGACCACGATAATGAATACCGTACATACAGCAAAAAGAACAACATTTATACAAAATTTTTGGATGATGGACAGTTTGTACTGGCAAATGGTATGCTCGTAGCCATCGAAAATAAAGAACCGCCGACCATTTATATAAGTATAGATGTGAATGGTAAAGGTAAAAAACCAAATGTTTGGGGAATTGATTTATTTACATTCCAGCTTATGGAAAACGGCAAACTGCTTCCAATGGGCGCAGAGGGAACAGATTATGATAGCGAGATATATTGCGATCCTGCAGGAGAAAGTGATATTAACGGAATTGCCTGTGCTGTAAAAGCTGTGTCTGATGACTCTTACTGGAGACATTTACCTAACTAAAACTTGTATTTATCTTCTGCTAATGATATAAAAATATTATAGTAGTTTAGGGGGTCCACCCTGGGGACCGGATAAGAATATAAGTGTTGTTATATTGCTTTGATACCGGTCAAAATCCCGAAGGACAGAAGAGGATAAAATGGAAAAGAATGAATCAACTTTAGGAGTGCTCCGCCACTCAACTTCACACATCATGGCACAGGCAGTGCAAAAACTGTTTCCACAGGCAAAGTTAGCTATCGGACCATCCACAGATACCGGTTTTTACTATGATTTTGACTTAACGGACGGGCACGCTTTTACTGAAGAAGATTTGACAAAAATTGAAGAAGAGATGAAAAACATCATCAAACAAAATCTTACTTTTGAAAAATACGAAATTAAAGATGTTGATGCTCAAATCGCAGAATTTAAATCTCAAGGTGAAATCTACAAAGCAGAACTTCTTGAAGAACACAGGAATGACAATCCAACTTTATATTTAACAAAAGATAAAGACGGAAATGTGCTATTTAATGACCTGTGCGCCGGTCCGCACATTCCGAATACATCATATATAAAAGGCAATGCAATTAAATTACTCAAAGTAGCAGGCGCTTACTGGAGAGGAAATGAAAACAATAAAATGCTTCAGCGTATATACGCAACAGCATTCTGGACAAAAGAAGATCTCGCTGATTATCTTAACTTCCTCGAAGAAGCAGAAAAACGTGACCACAGAAAACTAGGTGCAAAACTTGATTTATTCTCAGTAAGAGAAGAAATCGGCGGAGGTCTTGTATTGTGGCATCCAAATCTCGCTGTGGTGAGAGAAGAAATAGAAAATTACTGGAGAACAGAACACAGAAAACGCGGTTATGTAATTGTTAACACGCCGCAGCTTGCAAAATCTAAATTGTGGGAACTTTCCGGACACATTGATCACTACAGAGAAAATATGTTCTTTATCCAGAAAGAAAATGAAGATGATGAACAATATATAGTTAAACCTATGAATTGTCCGTTCCACATTCTTATTTATCAGGCTAACAGATATTCTTACCGTTCATTACCTTTGAGAATGGCAGAACTCGGAACTGTTTACAGAAAAGAAAAATCAGGCGCCTTATCAGGTTTAACCCGTGTACAGGGCTTTACTCAGGATGATGCACATATTTTCTGTACACCGGAACAACTTGTTGATGAGATTAACGAAATCATTGATTTTGTAGCGGACACAATGGCAATGTTTAATATGCCGTTTGAGGTGGAACTTTCAACCCGTCCGGAAAGCTATGTAGGTGAAATTGAAAACTGGAACCGCGCAGAAGCAGGTCTGAAAGAAGCTATGGACAGACGCGGTATGAAATATGAAATTAATGAGGGCGACGGAGCATTTTACGGTCCGAAAATTGACTTCAAAGTTAAAGACGCTATCGGCAGAACATGGCAATGCGCTACAATTCAGTTAGACTTTAACCTGCCGGAACGTTTTGGCATAAAATATCAGGACAGAGACGGCTCAATGAAAACACCTGTAATGCTTCACCGTGTAATATTCGGTTCTATGGAACGTTTCCATGGAATTCTGATAGAACACTATGCCGGAGCATTCCCGACATGGCTTGCGCCGACACAGGTCGCAATTGTTCCTATCAGCAACGAAAAACATGCTGACTTTGCTGAAGTTGTATACAAAAAAATGCGCGACGCCGGTATCAGAGTCAAACTTGATGACCGTTCAGAAAGTATGAATTACAAAATAAGAGAAAGTCTGCAGGATAAGAAAATTCCTTATGTTGTTGTTATCGGCGATAAGGAAATTGAATCTAACGCTCTTGCGGTTCGAGCACGCGGCATAGGTCAGGTTGGTACTATGGGCGTTGACGAATTCATCAACAAAATTGAAGAAGAAATCAAAGCAAGACGCGCAGACTCTTTTGCTAAAAATATGGTAAAAGCATAAGGTTATAAGTACAAACAAGGGTGCGGATTTTCTAAATCCTGCCCTTGTTTTAATAGTTTAGGAGAATAATATGAAAAAGAATTTATTGATTATGGTTACAGCTCTGGCTGTACTTTCCTGTACCGGAAATGCTTATGCGGTTGATGCAGCCTCTACAACCGCCGCAGGAACTGCTGCAGTTGTATCTACACTTGTGGCAAACGATGCAATGAAAGCTTCCTCAGAACCGACACCTACTAATCTTGTATCTGGAAAAACCCCGCGTTACGATGATACTATTTACAATTATTATGCGGATATAACAGGTTATAAAGAAAATAACCTCTGGGGATTTAAAGATGCAGAGGGGAATATTCTTGTCAAACCAACATATAAGAATATTGAAGCTTTCAATGAAGAATTCATTAAAGTGCAGGCTAACAACAACAAATACGGATTAATAAATTTAAAAGGAAAATCAGTACTGCCTGCAATTTACTCATCTATACGGGAACTTAATTCTGATTATTATATGATAAGTCAGGATTGGAAATACGGTATCACTGACGCAGATGCAAAAGTTTTAATATCTCCGCAGTATAAAAAAATTGACGATTTAAGAGATAATTTCTTTAAAGCATGCAATGATACTGCCTGCGGGGTTGTAACATCTGCAAACAAAACTATTGTTCCTTTTAGATACGAAAATATTGATACACTCGGCGACAAATATTTCAAAGTAAAATATGAAGGTAAATGGGGCGTTATGACCGATACAGGAAATTCTATTATTGCCTCTAAATACGACAATGTTTCAATGAGTAATTACGGATATATTAAAATTAAATCTGATAAAAAATGGGGGGCAACAGATTCTAACGGAAAAATAGTTCTGGAACCGGAATACGGACCGTTTAGAATTAACTGGAAACTTCGTTCACTCTATAAAAACAGTAAATAATAAATGATTAATAATAAAAAATCTTCGCTATAAAAATAGCGAAGATTTTTTTTAGTGATTTTGCTTTTATTGACCGAATTAAACCAACCCGATGGATTTATGTTTTTCAAAAATACTTTCAGCCATAACATCAAGTTTTTTGAAATCATCTTCAGTAGGTTTACCCTTAATTTGAAGAGGTTCAACAAGATCTAATTTTAAAGGTGCAAGCATATCAGCAATTACATCAAATAATTTGCCGCCCCATCCATAAGAACCCAACAGAGTTCCGAATTTAGCTTTAGGTCTGAGAACAGCAGCAAGATATGCCACATTAACTGCCATAGGGTGAGGACCTGCAAGAACCATTGATGTTCCCAGAACAATAGTAGCAGCATCAACCAATTGCATTGCCAGATCACCTAAATCATCGTCAACAATATCAAATTTGAATGTTTTGACACCCTTAGCTTCCAATTTTTCAGATAAATAATCAACCATTTCTTTTGTACTGTTGTACATTGAAACATAAGGCATTACAACCAGATTTTTAGGTTCATCTGAAGTCCAGTCAGCATAAGCATCCAAAATATACTTTGGATTTGTATATACAGGACCATGGCTTGGTAAAATCATATCAACATTCATATCCTGAATCATTTTAGTATAACGTTTGCACATCATTCTAAACGGCATCATAATTTCTGCATAATAGCGTTTTGCACTCTTATAAAGTTCTTCGCTTTCCACAGCAAAAACATCGGAAAAAGTATAATGCGCACCTAAAAAGTCACATGTACAAATAACATTATCTTCTTTTATATACGTAAACATAGTATCAGGCCAGTGAACTCCCGGTGCAAATATAAATTTCAAAGTTTTATCACCAAGAGAAACTTCTTCTCCGTCTGATATTACTCTGATTTTTTCTTCAGGTACGTGGAGCATTGATTTAATATTCTCTGCGCATTTTAGATTTGTAAGCACAATGGCATTCGGATACTTTTCCAAAAGTGCAGGAATAGAACCTGAGTGATCCTGTTCACCATGGTTTGCTATAATATAATCAACTTTACCTATCTGATTTTCGACCAGACGTTTAATATATTCTGTAGTCTTAGGCGGATACATAGTATCAATAATTGCAGTTTTTTCACTGCCTTTTACCAGATAAGAATTGTAGCTTGTACCGTGCTCCAGGGGTATAAGTTCATCAAATATGCGTCTGTCACAATCATTCAGTCCGCAATAATAAATGTTGTTTTTAATTTCCTGAAATTTCATAATGGCTCCTTTGCTTATTTATATTATCTCGGTCTTTTAAAAAAGAAAACTTTTTCATTTGCGCAAACCGGACAATAATCCGGTTTTTCAGTTTGACGCAGGGCACAGCCACAGACAGAACACTCCCAATCATAAGTTCCGTCAGGATTTGGAGTTACGTCATCTGATATTGTTAATGCAAGTTTTTTGAAAGTTTTTTCGTGCTCTTGTTCAATTTTAGATATCAAATTAAATAGCTCTGCAATATGCTCAAATCCCTCATCTGCAGCAGTTTGAGCGAATTCGGGGTAAACGGTTGCCCCTTCTTGATTTTCTATGGACATAGAATCTGACATTATGTGCTTGATATCAGGATATTTGCCGTCCCAATACCATTTCATCCATATCTTGGCATGTTCTTTTTCGTTATCTGCAGCTTCAAGAAAAAATCTGCTGATATCATCGTATCCAGCCTGCTTGGCAAGCATTGAAAAAATCTGATATTTAGTACAGGTAATAGCCTCTTCTATAAAGGCTCTCCTCAAATTTTTTCTTGTAACTGATTCATGAAATTCGCTCATTAACATCCTTTCATATTGTCTAATAATTTTGCGGCTTCATATAAAAATATGCTTTTGGATGCTTACAAACAGGGCATAATTCAAGAGCATTTTCGCCCTCAAAAGTGTGACCGCAGTTGCTGCATTCCCAGACAACTTTTTCTTTTTTCTCAAAAACAGTACCGTCTTTTACTGCCGCAAGTAATTTTCTGTATCTTTCTTCATGTTCTTTCTCTATCTTACCTACAAGCGTAAATAATGCGGCAATTGTGTCAAAGCCTTCTTCTTGAGCCTCTTTTGCAAATCTTGCATACATATCGGTCCACTCATAATTTTCACCGTCTGCAGCATCTTCCAAATTTTTGATAGTATCGGGAACTGCACCATCATGCAAAAGTTTAAACCAAATTTTCGCATGTTCTTTTTCATTATTTGCAGTTTCTTCAAAAATTTTACTAATCTGCACATACCCGTCTTTTTTTGCTTGAGAAGCATAGTAGGTATATTTGTTTCTTGCTTCAGATTCGCCTGCAAAAGCTGTTTTTAAATTTTGTTCTGTTTTAGAACCTCTTAATTCCATAAATACCCCTATTCTTCTTCAAACATATCTTTACCAACCGCACATAACGGGCAAACATAATCATCCGGCAAATCTTCAAATGCTACATTGTCGTTTTCGGCTGGATCATAGACATATCCGCAAACTGTGCATACATACTTTTTCATAAAATACCTCCTTTACTTAACCTCTTTACAATCATTACACAAACCATGAAATATTACATCATGCGACTGTATAACAAAACCTGTTTTAGATTCCGTATTTTTTACAATATCATTTGCAACATCTGGCGGAATATCAAAGACCTTTCGACATTTTGTACAGATAAAATGATAATGCTCTTCTGTATTGTGGTCATAATGTGCAGAATTTTCCAAACCGTCGATTTTCTTTATTTTACCGGCTTCAGTAAGCTGATTAAGATTACGATACAGTGTTGCAAGACTCACGGAATTATCTGATTTAGAAATTATATCATAAATATACTCTGCTGTAGGGTGGACAACATTTTCGCACAGAGTTTGAAGCACAAGTTCCCTTTGTTTTGAGTAATTCATACTATACCTCATTTATGATAACAATTCTCAGTTTATAATATATGAGAATTATTGTCAAGTTTTGGCAAAAGTTAGATTACATCTTGCAAAACGGTAGTAGAATGAAATTTTTTAGGAGAATGTGATGAAATGTAATTTTTCAAAAGATTAAAGGAAACTAAGCAAATTTTTTCATTGGCTAAATCTTCATATTTGGATTTTTCATCTAAATCGCATATGGAAAGAGCTTTCAAAAAGTCACGTAGCTTATAATGCATTACAGCATTAACATGCTGCTCGGAATTGCAATTTTCACAAATAACGCCGCCATGCTTTTGTGAAAAATACATGCTCTTATTATCTATTAAACATCCGCAAACAAGACAACGGTCAAGCTCAATTCCAAATCCTGAAACCTGCATCATTTTTAATTGGAATTTTATTACAGTCAAAATAATTTCAACTTTAGATGATGCATCAGCAATATGTTCCAGAGCCTTGTACAAAAGGGTATAAATGTCAGCAGAACAAGGGTCATCTTCAACACCGAAATTTGTTACAATTTCCGTCACATACATTGAATAGAAAATTTTATCCATGTTTTCACGTGTTTTTCTGAAAGTATTCAAAGCCTCAGCCTGACAGATAGTATCAAGATTACGACCTTTATGGAGCATAAGTTTATTGGCAACAAGCATGTCCATTCTTGCGCCTAACTTACTTTTAGTCTTTTTTACACCTTTTGCAACTCCCTTAATCAAACCTTTTTCTTTGGAATACATCACAATAATTTTATCTGATTCCGAAAGATTGTATGACTTAAGGTTGATGGCATCGGTTACGAAATTCTCCATCCCATATTAACCTTTTGTTCCGTGGAATACTCCTCTGAACATTTGTTGTAATTCGTTTTTATTATCTGAATACATAAGCGCAGTTTCTTCCGTAATGAAATCTCTTTCATACAGTTTGTACAAAGACATATTCATTGTAATCATACTGTTGAAACCGCCTTTTTTAACGAGTTCGTAAATTTCTTCAAGCTCATCTTTTTCAATAAAATCTTTAACAGTCGGAGTAACAATAAGAACCTCACAAGCAGGAACACGACCGGAGCCGGAAGATACAGGAACCAGTTTTTGAGCAACAGTTCCCCTGAGAATTTGAGCCAGCTGTTGACGCACATAACTTCTGTCAGACGGCTCAAACATGTTAACAATTCTGTTGACTGTTTGTACAGCGTCATTTGTGTGAATTGTAGCAAACACAAGGTGACCTGTTTCTGCAGCTTTCAGTGCTGAATTTATGGTATCTTTGTCACGAATTTCACCGATGAATACAACATCCGGATCCTGACGGAGGGCATATTTAATACCATCAGGGAAAGACGGTGTATCAATCAAAATTTGACGCTGTGACACGATTGATTTTTTATTTGAAAAAATAAATTCAACCGGATCTTCAATAGTAATAATATGCTTTTGATAGTTAGAATTAATATAATCAATCAAAGAAGCAATTGTTGTAGATTTACCTGAACCAGTAGGACCTGTAATTAACACAAGTCCGTTATTAAGAGTTGCAAATTGTTCAATAGATTGAGGAAGATTTAATTCAGTAACTTTTTTAATTTCATAAGGGATAGTTCTGATGACAAGAGCAGATTTCCCGAGGCAGCGGCTGAGGTTAACCCTGAAACGCGCTACGCCTTTTATTTCGTAGGCAAAGTCCAAATCAAACAATGCATTAATTTTACCTTTTGAATGTTTTGGAATCAAAATATCATAAGCATCAAGAATATCATCTTCTGTTAATGGGGGCATGTCTATTTTAATAATTCTACCGTCTTTACGGATTGCAGGTCTTTCATCAACCGCAAGGTGCACATCTGATGCTGCAATCGCAACTGCTTTTTTCAAAAAACTTACAATATCAAATTTACTTGTTTCGCCCATACTATCCTCTTCTCACTACTGATTTGAATTATATCATTTTTTACAGCATAAGACAATAACAGTCAAAAAAACTCATAGAAATAGAGTATTTTCAGATGTAACAAATTTGTAACATCTTAAGAAAATTAGTAAATTCATATAAACAAAAATACTTTATATAAATGTAAGGGAAATTAAAAAAGGGAAATAATGCTTACGGGAAAAATTTAATTCTGTTTATCATTTTATATAAACGGGAATACAAAAAAGATTTTTTTATACTCTCTCTCTTAATATCCTCGTGTTTATTTAATGTTGCCACTAATTCTAATGGCAACTTTTTCTTTTATATAAAGGGTTTTATGCTGATTAGTATTTTTAATAAAAATATTTTATTTTTATTTTTACCGTAGTTTTGCCGTAGTAAAATAAAAAAACTATAAAAATCCGTTAAAAGATTTTTATAGTTTTATAAATTTTTATATATATTTATATAAGCTATTATAGCATAAAAATGCCTATATCATAACATATAGGCATGGATTCATAAGACAAAAAGAAAAGGTTATGCAACCTTTGTATATCTAAAAAGCTTATCCCTAATAAGTGCCTCTTGGCGATTTTTGCCTTTTGTATAGCTTACATGGACACAATTATTATCTTGTTCCCATATTAACTGGTCATAAACAACTCCAGAGTTTTTTATAAAATTGAACAGAGCTTCTTGAGTCATGCCATGAACGACAAGATCTGCAGCTTCACCTGTAAGATGCTGAGATGTCTTTGATGGTTTGTACCCTAATTGGTTAAGTTTATTCCACAGTGCGGTGGATCTGTAACCATTGGTTATAATAATAGGTTTACCAAGCTTTTTTCTTAAAGGTTGCAAAACATAATAAATTAGATTTAACATACAATCTAAACTATTTATGTCTGGCATATTGTTTATATTATATTTGATAGCTATGTCTGAATGTATTAGCTCAGACATTTGAAAGTATAATTGTTCTGACATTATGTTCCCCCTTTTATATCGTCAATTCTATGATGTGCGGATTTTGTTGATTGCTCTACTATTGCCATACGCTCTATAAGGTTATTGTGTTTATCCTGCTTTGATTCAAGCCTTTTTATATGATCTTCTGTGTGTTTTTGATTCTCTCTAATTTTTTCCTTGATATCATTTTTGAAATCTTTTATATCTTCTTTTAATTCCTTGAAAGAAGTTTGTAATGTTTTTAATCCATCTGATTGGTGTGTTAAAAATATCACTATTGTAACTATATATGCGATAAGAGTAACCGCTAAACCAATCCAAGATATCAGAGTTGAAGTATTCATTCTTCATCACACTTACCCCATCCACAAAACTTCTGAAAATTATCAACAGAATGAAACATAAGCCATCTACGAAAATGCCCTACATCTCCAACCTCAAG
>CALUTF010000052.1 GCA_944323595.1 Candidatus Gastranaerophilales bacterium
GAAATGAGTGTTAAACCTTACGTTGAATACGGTGTTGGTGTTCAACGTAACTGGGCTGACAAGTTCACTGCGTTCTTGCAAGCTATGATTCGTAACGGAGGCAGAAACGGTGTTGCTCTCACCGGCGGCTTCCGCTTCATGCTCGGCTCTGACTCCAAAAACTCAGACAAGCCCAAAGTTAAAAAAGAGATTAAATCTCTTTGATGCAGACTGATAACATACCTCACCCTACCCACTCCTACTTAGGAGAGGGGCAAACGAAGCGTTTGCCAAAGGAAAGTTCGGAAACGTAGTTTCTGATCTCTCGTTTCTTTCGGTCGCGTTTTTTTCTTTCTTTGCTTCCGTTTCTTTCTCTTTTACTCGCAATAAAAGAGAAAGAAATGAACATGTAAGAAGACTTTTTGTCGGATTAGCAATGTAGGTCGGATTTACTAATCCGACAATAAATCTAATCAAAAATTATTTATTCAGGTAGTTACAAATTTGATTTTATGTGTTACTATGCTATAGTGACAGTATACGAATATAGGGGAATTTTATAATATGAAGAGAGTGAATCTGTTAATTCTGGTTTTAGCCGCCTGTGCTTTTATTAATGTACCGCAAAATGCTTTTGCATCAACGGCTCTCAATCTTGAAAATCCTATGGCAACACAGACCGCTGCTAAATCTTATATGATAGCTAATCCGCTGGATATGGTTGCCGCTCCCAACAGATATTTGAATAAAAATGTTAAAATTAAGGCAAAATTTGATAAGTTTTCAACTTTAGGATTGGATTATGAGCCGGCTATGCGCAGTTCAGAAGATTATATATCATTTTTGATTCAGCGTTCTGATGTTCGTGATCATAATATTCCGCTTTCTGAAATGAAAATTTTTATGAAACGTACTGAAGCTGAAAAACATATTGATTTGGATTCTGGTGATGAAATTGAATTTTGCGGAAAAGTTTTTTCTAACGCACTCGGTGATGTCTGGATGGATGTTGATAAATTCACTGTTTTGACAGTAAAAGAACCTAAAAAAACTGACAAAACTAATGCGGCAGATGATGCAAATAAATAACATAAATTAAATTTGGAGTTGAAGAGTTATGGATAATAATAACGCTGTTGACAGCACTCAAAAAACTAAAAAAGATGTATTTTTGACAATTCACGGACATTTCTACCAGCCGCCGCGTGAAAATCCATGGCTGGAGGCCATTGAGTTGCAAGACAGTGCTCTCCCGTTTCACGATTGGAATGAGAGGATTACGAAAGAATGTTATAATCCTAACTCTGTATCTAAAATTGTAGACAGCCGTAACCGTATTCTTGATATGGTTAATAACTATGAGTATATGAGCTTTAATTTTGGACCGACATTGCTTTCATGGATGGAAGTTTATGCTCCGCTTACTTACGAGCGCATTATTAAGGCTGATATCGAAAGTGCAGAAGCTCACGGTGGACATGGTAATGCGATGGCACAGGTTTATAATCACATGATTATGCCGCTTGCTAATGAAAATGATAAACAAACTCAGGTCAAATGGGGCATAAGAGATTTTGAATACCGATTTGGTCGTAAACCTGAGGGAATTTGGCTCGCTGAAACCGCGGTTGATGACGCCACTTTGCGTGTACTGGTTGAAAACGGAATTAAATTTACGGTTCTTTCTCCATATCAGGCTGCAAGAATTCGTAAAGCAGGTGATAAAAACTGGGGAGATGTCAGCTGGGGAAATATCGATCCTGCGCGTTCTTACAGATATTATATTAAATCAGCTCCGGATAAGTACATTGATTTATTCTTCTATGATGGTGCGATTTCCAAGTCAGTTGCTTTTGATGAACTGTTGAAAGACGGTAATCGTTTTGCAAAACGTCTTAAAGAGGGTGTGTCAGAGTTAAGAGATTATCCGCAGCTCGTTAATATTGCTACTGATGGTGAAAGTTACGGGCACCATACAAAATTCGGTGATATGGCTCTTGCTTATGTTCTGAAAGTTAAAGCAAAAGAAGAAGGTTTTACAATAACTAATTACGGGGAATATCTTGAAAAATATGCAAGTGATTATGAAGTTGAAATTAAAGAACCGTCAAGCTGGAGCTGCTTCCATGGTGTAGGTCGATGGAAAGAAGACTGCGGCTGCTCTACAGGCGGACACCCGGGATGGAATCAAAAATGGCGTAAACCGCTTAGAGATGCAATGGATTATTTGCGTGATTCTTTAATTAAACTTTATGAAAATAAGGGCGCCGAGTATTTTAATTGCGACCCATGGGAAGTACGGAATAATTATATCAATGTTATTCTCGATAGAAGCGAAATGAATATAAGAAGATTTCAGGATAAATATTTTAAACCTGAACTTAATGATGCAAAACGCGTACGTGCAATGGAATTGTTGGAAATGCAGCGTCAGGCTATGCTTATGTATACAAGCTGCGGTTGGTTTTTCGCTGAAATTTCCGGTATTGAACCTGTTCAAATTATGAAGTATGCTGCACGGGCTATGCAGCTTGCTGCTCATTTCTCTACTGAAGATTACGAAGCCAGATATCTGGAAATTCTTGCTGATGCTAAAAGTAATCTTTCTGAATACGGTACAGGAAAAGATATTTATGAACGTTTTGTTAAGCCGTCAGTCGTTACTACAAAACAAATAGCCAGCCTCTGGGCATTGTCCTCTTTATATGAAGATTTTGAAGATGAAGAGGATGTATATTGCTATACTATATCCAAAAAGGCTTATAAAAAAGTCCAAAAAGGCAAAACAACTCTTGTTGTCGGTAATATTGAAATAACTTCAAGAATAACACTCCAGCGTTCAGATATTATTTTTGCTTTAATGCAATATTCTAACGGTGATTTCCACTGTGCAATCAAAGAATTCTCTGACGATGCAGAGTTTAATAAAATCAGAGTTGATTTGATTAAAACATTTATGCTTTCTCCAATTACAGAAGTCATACGTTCACTGGACGAATATTTTGGCAAAGAGTACTTTACTCTTAAAGATATATTTATTGAAGAGCGCCGTAAAATTTTGCAAATTCTGCTCAAAGACCAGCTTGCAAAATTTGCCCAAACTTATCAGGAAATGTATGATGAGGGGAAAGGCTCAATTTATCACATGCAAAATCTTGGTTTGACAATTCCTGATGAATTTAAGCTATCTGCGGGTTATGCATTAAGTCATAAATTTAATGATTTGATTGTTCACTCAGGCGGATTTGTTGATTCAAATCTGTTGCAGCAAGCTGTTGATATTAATTTTGAAGCTAAAAGGATGGATGTTAAACTTGATAAAAAGCCATCAAGCGCTGTATTTAGCAAAAAAATTATACAAAACATAAACAGACTGGTTCACAGTTTTGAACCTCAACAAGCAGAGGTCTTACTTGAATTGTTTGATAATATCGAAAAACTTGAACTTGACGTTGATATTTCTGAGGCGCAGAATGTTTATTTTACTAAAGTTTACCAGAAAATAGGTGATATACTCGCTACTTCATCAGCAAGAAAATCTGATAAACAGCTTGTAGAAATGCTTTTAGATATAGGTACAAAACTCAATATTAATACTGAATTCTACAGAAATAAGCTTGTAGCTGTGTAGTATTAAATAAATTAATTAATATCCTCTACCAGTTTTCAGAGCCGTATTTTTTATATAAATCTATTGTGCGCTGCAATTTGTGCTCTACTGCGTAAATTTTATTTAGAGTTTCAATATTTGTGACACGTTTTTTGAGAACTTCCATTTCTAAAAGTTCTTCTTTTGCTTTTCTGACGCGCTCTTTATCTTCTTCACGTTTCATAAACAGCCATCCCTCAAAGCCGCAGCCAGGCGGAACTATTGCCCATGGCGTTGACGGACAGTGGCGACACAGTGTCGGACGTTTATCATAAATGCTGCATTTATTGTCATCTTGAAGATATTTGCACGTATAAAATGTTACTTTTGATTCATCATACTTACCATCGGCCTGCAGATGTTCAATAATATTTTCTACTGTACCTTTATCAGCTTTTTTCGCCTCTTCAATAGACGGAAATGGTTCAAATATGCTTAAAAATTCGCAGGCTGCCTGCTCTCCCTGCTTTTGAAGTTCAAGAAGCTCTGAATAAGGACGCATTGTCGTCACAACACGGCAACATTTGCCGCACATGTGGCAAAGTTCCTGCGGACGTTTATTTAAATAACTATCTTCGTACGAACTCATATTTTTATTATATTATTTTAGTTGGAAATTTGAAAGTTTTATTAATATTTCTTAAAATTTCAGAAAAATTAGCAATATTTTCTTTTAACGATACTTTAATATAATGTGTAGGTAATAAGGTATTAATATATGCAAAATTACGTAGTTCAGCCGCAACCTATTCAGGTTCCTAATTATTCCGGAGTTAATATCCAAATATTTAACCCGTCAGTTGGTGCGCCGGGATGTGGTGCTCCTGTTTACAACGTAAATTCACCGAATTACCAATCCAATCCTAACAACCACTACCCTGCTGGTTATTATATTAACCAGTGGGGTAGTCCACAACAACCGCCGTCAGCAGAGGCAACGGCTACTGCAACAGCAACAGCAACAGTTCAGCCTATGGCGCCGCTTCCTGCCACTTCTGCCAGTCAGCCGCAGGTTAGTACTGTGAAAGATGAACAAAAATCTACGGTTCCTGATGTAGCAAGCTATGAGAAAAAAACGCAGGAAAATACTGATAATAAAGAAACAACAAAAAAAGAAAAAAGAAAAATAGTTCAATTAACAGACGATTATATCAAGACTCTTGAAAATTATTTGAACAGTCAGGATAAAGAAGTTCGTCTGATGGGTGCAAAAGAAGTTGTTGCAAGGCTAATGGAAGATGAATCCAGAAAAGATGACAAAGCTTTGAATGCTTTGATTAATAAAATGCTTCAAGATCCGGCAGAACAGGTAAAATTCCTTGCATTGAGCATGCTGGATTCCCGTAATGTAACCGGTGATGCAACAACAGTTCAATTACTCCAAGCTATGCAGCAATCTAAATCCGGCTACGGACAGGATGCTATTCTAGCTTCCAATATCTTACTGAAAATGGCCGGAAAAACAGTAGAAAAAGAATTTGAAGTTAAAGATGATAAAAAATCTGAAACTAAAAAAGAAGCAAATACCGCAGAAACTAAAAAGGAATAATTCATGAGCATTCTTAGTAAAATAAATATGCCAAAGCTGATAGCAAAGGGTATCGGGTTGGGAACTCTCGGTATCGTCGGCTATGATGCTCATGTTGTCGGTAAATTGCAATCAGAAGTCACTGCAAAATCTGCAGATGCAAATGCAAGTGCAGATTTTTTCAATAATACAATGTATCTAGATACTCCAAGTACATCTAAGTCAAAGCTTGCTAAAATGGTATTCAATATGGAACTTGAACAAAATTGGCGCTCTTTCTTTAATTCTGCAGCCGGTTATTCCAAAGGTGTTGGGTCTATGTTTGTTTCTAATGTGGTTCCGTTTGCCTTGTCTCTTGTTGCATTACTTTCTAAAAGTACAGTCGGTTCATGGATTGGAGCAGCTGGCTCTTTAATCTATGGCGGCTATGTATTCAGTAAAGATGTGCTTGGATTTGGCAGACATAATGACTTGAATCCTAAATTTTAGCTATAATTAAAGCTATTAAGCAACTTCTTCAAATACGAATTTTTCTTGTTTTTTGTCATATGAAATTGTATATTTTTTATTAGGCTCTACATTAACTTCAATTTTTTGTGGATCGTAAGTTGTTCTTACCCATTTGTGCAAAATACCCGGTCTTTGTGTTTCGTATTGTAACTCAAGTACATTTTTCCCTGGAAGTATATAATGACCTCTTTTTGCAAATCCTGTCATAATTTGTGGTGTAGGTTCGCCATTTACAGATAAACAAGTTAATGTATTAGTAAAACCTAACGGATGGAACTGATTATCTTTTATTTCCAAAATTGAAGCTTCAGGATGTTCTTTCTCATATTGTTTTTTTAAGTTGCCATGAACAACAATTCCTACAGCTTGTATTACAAATCCTAAAATAATAATTCCACCTACAAGAAAAATATACTGTCCCATTTTCATTAACTCCTTATTTTTTTATTGTTTCTACTTTTACTGGTTCTTGATTGGTATTTTTTGCACCTAATTGTGTTAGTAATTCTTCGTAATCTTCACCGCTAAAATTAGTGCAATCTATACAGTCCTGTTCTCCATTTTCTTTATTTACATAATAGATATCCTGATCTTCTGCATCTTTTGTATTTGAATATTTTGAATATTCAGACCAGTAATACTGGTCAATATCTAATGCTTTAATAATATTATTGAATCTCTTTACAAGAAGTTTTTTGTCTTCTGTTAAAATAATTGAAATATTATCAAGTATATAAGTTTTGTAAATAAGTAATAATACTACAATAAATGCAGCTAAAGCAGAAATAAGTAAACTATGTGTAAATTTTGCTGTCAATTTAAAAATAAATAGTCCTGCACATAATGCGCATACTGTCCAAAATAATTTTGTTGACAATTTGTTTTTATATTCTTTCATCACATCACTTCCAAAGATAATTAAATTAAACTAGAAAATGAAATTTTTGTCAATGGACTTAAAATGTTGAAATTGCTCTTTAATTTTCTTTCCTGCGGAATTTAGAATTTTCCCTATATGTGTACAGGTGTATAATGTTAAAATTGTGTATAGATATTTATATTTATTTAATTTATACAATTTCCCGCCAAGAATTCCGTTTGGCAGCTGGTCAAAAGAACGCCCGTCAATTACAAAAATTACAAGCTCGATGAGAAACGCTATAAATAAATGGTTTGCCATTATATGAAAAGTATTACGCCCGACTTTGTCAATAAAACTACCATCTGCCACCAGTGGGGCAAGTTGTTTTGCAATGAAGATTACTATATACGTGCCGGTGAAAGGCGTTATGAACATTGCAATATTGTGGTGTAACATTGCCCTGTTTAAGTCCATATTAATCGGCGATGCGAATGTTAATACCAGCATTTGTATAATTATGACTAAAAGCAGGGTCTTTGTATTATATTTTATGATTGTTTCGAGTTTGTTTCTGTATAAATACCCCATATAAATAATAAATGGTGTATAAAGTGTTTTTACAAGTACACGCATCCAGCTTTTCAGTGGTGTAAAATCCGGATTCGCCAGCATTACTCCGATTATTGCCATTGGCAGAAATATACTTAGAGGAACATAATCGTTTTTGTTAAGCTTTTTAACTATTGTCATGATAAACGAAAATACGATTAATGATACAACTAGCTGGTAAACAAACCATAGCGGCGCATCAAGTGCGTAGGGCATGTTTTTGATGGGCTCAAATAAAAGATTATTAATGTTTGGTAGTACACCATATTTTTGTTTAAATATTATAAATCCTAATCCTGTTAAAATGCCATAGAAAAAATGATATGCATAAAATCTTGGAAGCCATCTCAGTATTTGTTTTTTGACATACAGAAAGTAGTTTTTTAATGTATTGCCTATTTCAACAATATCTCTTTTGAAAAAATACCCTGAAATAAAAAAGAATAGCGCAACGTGAAAAGAGCCGTTTGGAATAAAGCTTCCGAAAATGTCCCATCCGCAGTGTCCTGCTACTATTGCAAATATCCCTATTGCCTTTACAATATTCATTTCCATATTGAATATTCTGGCGCTCATTTTACACTCCCAAAAATCATTTTCTATTTAATATGTGATATATTACATCATAAATATGTAAATTTTACAACATGTAATACCATTTTGAATGAGATATAAGCCCTCTATAATTATTTAAAAAGGAGTTAATTAGTGGATGAGGCTTTAGTAAAACGGCTCGTTGGCGCAAAGATAAAGAAATACAGAAATTTGCATAAATTTACGCAGTTTAAGTTAGGTGAACTTGTTGATATTAACCAGAGACAAATTGCTTTAATAGAAAGCGGAAAATCTTTTCCTTCATTAACTACTCTTTTAAAATTATCGCAGGTTTTCGATTGTGCTATTGCGGATTTTTTTGATAATGATGTTCCTGATGATGAAAAAGTCTTGAAAGATATACTGAAGAAACAGATAGATGATTTAGATTTTTCAAATTGTCAAAGGTTGTATTTTGTAATTAAAAATTTAATTCTGATATAGTTTATTGATATTTGAATAGCAAATTTTATTTTGTTTATTTTTATAATATGCAGGAGATTAACAATGATATCACTATCTGCAGGTTATAATAAAAATATTATGTTTGGCGCCTTAGTTCCTATAAACGATTATAAAGGGCCTCTATTAAAATTGACAGCAAGCGAAAAGAAAAAGATTGCCGAATTACAGCAAAGCATATCTAATATTGAATGTGAACTCTATAAATTATACCAAATTTTCAAGCGTAAAGATTTGTCTAATTCTGAACGATATTTTTACAATAATCGTATATATTCACTTGAACTCAATAAGGAAACTTTAGTAGAGGAAATAAGACAGATAAAACAAACTCGTTTATCGTTACAAAAAGCAAGAGTTTAAGGTGTAACTGCTAAAGTATTAATTTTTGTAAAATTAATACTTTATGTTATTTTATATAAATTATTTTTAATATAAATTTTGGATAAGGAAGTATAAGGAGTTTAATTATGAATATATCTAAAGTTAATTTGGCTGCACCTCTTGCGTTTGGAGCAAAAACTACAATTGTAGCTCCGGAAAATATGTTGAGTAAAGATAGTAAATCCTACCTTGAATCTCTTGGCAACAAAATCGGCAAACCTACAGATACTATTAAATTTACAGTAGGTGATTTACAGGAAAATAAAATATCTCCAAATTCCAAAGCCTATATGTTAACAAATTTCTATAAATTATCAAATTTAGTTGAACAACATTCCAGACCTGTTCCTTATATTAAAAATGGAGAAATCATAGAAAAAAATTCTCCTAAAAATTATATAGAAAAACTTCTGAAAAACCTTATGAAACTAAAATAGTATTCTGGTATCCGATTTTCAAATCGCTGGTTAGTCGATTCAAGTATACCCAAACAACATGTAAAACATTGCCACACCAAACAGTCATTAAACTTGTAAAAGAACACAATGTTTGATTATATTTTACAGATTGTTTGATTATTGGGGGACACTTTGTGTTGGGGTAGAACCCAAAACTACAAACTATTTCCGTGGACAGCTCCAAATATGATTTGGCTCTATATGTTATAAGTAAATATTCTGCAAAAAGATTTATGGAATAGTGTTTGAATTTATTTTTTTTTATTGAAACAAGTATAAGTTTTATTAAGCATTACTCTTACAAACTTTAAATTAAAGAAAAAGTATGTAAAAATATATAAACAAGGAAAAGGAGGTAAAAATGAAGAAGATATTTATACTTGCTGTTATTTTATTGATTTCAGGACCCGTGTTTGCATCTATAGATACCTGGTTCAATACTAACCCCCGTAAAGACTATGAAAAAGAAATAAAGTTACAAAAGGTACAAAGTGATGTCTATGAAAAAGATGGAATAAAAATCGAAAAAAACGTATTTAAATTTGACTACTCGTATAAAGAAGGAATTCCTTATGAATACATAGTAACCAACAATACAGGACAAGATATATTATTAAAAGGAGTTGATTCCGATTATCATGCAAATAAAAATATAACAAGAAAGAGCCACTGGACAAGGGTTAATGTAAGAAACCTGAAGTACTGGCAGACCTATATCCCATTTATTGATGATTACCACGGTTACAAAAGTACTAAGGAACAGACCCCTTATATGTATGACTTCCCTAAAAACTGTACAATAAAAAATGGGGAAAGTATAAGAATTCTTGCTATGGGATTACACTTAGACAAAATTCAAAACGTAACATTTATATTCGATAATCACGCTGATAATGAAATAAAAATAAATTTTTAAAATAAATAAAGAGTAGGAAGCGGTAAATCTATGATTTACCGCTTCTATTTAATCTGGAACATTCTTGTTGCAGTAAATTAAAATTCACCACAAATTACAGACTCCGTGTTTTGTTTTCGTGATTGCATCACTTCAACAAAAGCACTACAGCCTCCATTCACTCATGCTCAAACCCACAGAAAGACACGTAGGTTGTTCTTTTACAATTAGTATAAATTAACAGATTGTTTGAATATTTTTAACAACAGGCTTGATTAGATTTGATTATTTAAATCTTCTACAGAAATTACTGTATGCCCAAAATATCTGCGTATAAAAATACCTTTTTGACTCTTGTTTAAATAATCGTAGGTCGAGGAGGGACAAAAAAACTACAAGCTACAACATTAAACTAATGTTATAAATTATAGTTTTTAAGCATTAAAAATCTTTCGAATATCTTCTGGAACAGCTTTTTCCATCTTTTTTTGTTTTAAAACGTTTAGTTGGTAAATAGCATCTTCTTCTGCCCATTTTATATTCAAAGCTAAAGCCGATTTAGGTGAAAATGCATTCGCCAGCTCTTGGTAATCTAAGTGATATGACATTCTACTTTTGTTATAAGAACAAACACTTCGTCCACGTGGAGTAATATTTTTTGCATTACACAATTTATCAATATTTGGACTGGATATTATTATTTCTTCTTCCCCAGGATAGTAATATGGTTTTAAGTCTAGTAATGTAGGTAACCCATCATTTTTAATTTTTTTGATATATTGCAAATGTTCTTGTGTGATTAATGAACGATTTGCTGTTTCTACTAAAGCTTCTTGCAATTTTGAAGAAAATCGAGTTCCAAAATTAGTTTTTAGGTTATTGTCAGAAATTGCCATGTTATTGTTGAATTGAATTCTCATTAAATTTTATTCCTTTCGTATCTATTCCTTTTAAAATACGTAAATATTTTTTTTGCTATATTTAATTTAATAGTTCAAATAATCGTAGTTTGCAGGTTGGGCATACTTGAATAGTCCCCACTAAAACGTAATCGGTCAGTAAGGACATTTCAAGAAACCCCAACCTACAAAGAATATCGTTTTAAATGGGCTTATATTCCAGTGTACGAAATAATGACATTTGGTGGGGTATGGATGTTCTATATCT
The DNA here is from genome assembly GCA_944323595.1 of Candidatus Gastranaerophilales bacterium. Lineage (GTDB taxonomy): Bacteria > Cyanobacteriota > Vampirovibrionia > Gastranaerophilales > Gastranaerophilaceae > CALUVN01. Next base: position 11,098 of record CALUTF010000052.1, read on the forward strand.
CATTATTTCTTATATGGATGTAAAAGAACACATGGTTTGATTATTGAAAATGTAGGTTGGCATTACTATGCCAACAATTAAATTTTATCGGATTGGTAAATCCGACCTACATAACTGTAAAGATTTGGGAGGTGCACATCAAAATCTTGTTGAAAAATATAAAAATTTTAACTAAAATATATTTATCATTGTTCATATAAAGAGGTAATATATGAAAATAAATTCTTGCAATAACACATCATTTTCCGGAATAAGAGTAGTTATGAATAATCGAGAACAAAAAAATCTCGCCAAAGCAATGGGGACAATTCGAGGTATAAATGCAATATTTAAACCCCAGATTCTAGTTATCAACGATATGTATTATGGGATATTTGGTAAGAAGCATATTGGTGATGAGCTTATTATTGAAAAAATGTTAAAGAAAAATGATGTGAAATATGATATATTCTTGCCTATTACCAAAGCAGTACCAGAGGAAAAGTATCATTGGATATTAACTGGAATCCCCATTAATACCATTAAGCAAAGATTTAGATACTTGAAATTATCAGACAAAACAATACGCGGAAATGTTAGGAAAGAAAGATTTAGTAACAAATACAAAATAGAACATTTTGAAGAAGAAAAAAATAAAATTAGATTATTAAAAGAGGGAATGAAAAATAAAAAAAATTTATAATTTCCTATTCATTTATAAATGGTTAAATTTTAGGAAATTAAATTTAAACACGTAAAATTCTGTGATAGTCCGCAGCCTCCTTTTTCTTTTATACCCACAGGGGGTATCTAACTACATGTACATAATACCCTATAGGGGTATATTGTCAAGTGGTCTTTTTATGATAAATCGTGTATTAATCCATCTCACCCTTGTAGGCGCAGGGGATATTTTCTTCTT
>CALUTF010000053.1 GCA_944323595.1 Candidatus Gastranaerophilales bacterium
ATTGCTCAAAATAATACTAAATCTATTCCTATGGATACAAGCGTTTTTGATTTGACTCAAAGTAATAAAGAAAATATTGCATGATTGCAAAATTATTTTATAAATAAAAATTCCCTCGAGTATGAGGGGATTTTTATTTCTTTATAAATTATTCAAGAATCCCTGCATAGACGGCTGTTTGTTTACATCTGCCGCTGCTGTTACATTCTGAACCTGTGCTGTAGGATTTTTCGGCGGCTCCGGCTTGTTTGCGTTAGCTGCTTCTGCAGCTTCTTTAGCAAGTTTTTCAGAGCGTTCTTTTGTCATCTTTGTACATTTATGTGATACCCATATCATAAATAACGGTACCAGTGCAAATGTTGAAAGTGCCTCAAACAAGCTGTTAAGCAGTTTTGCTCTGCCAAGAAGTTTGTTGCCTTTAACGTTATCAAGTATTTTGTAAATATTTTTAACTTCATCGCTTGCTGCACCATTTTTGATTGCATTTTTGATTTCATCAACGGTTGCCTGTTTAATTGATTTACCGCCGAGTAATTGTTCAATATTAGCTTTTATGCCTTTATCTATTGAAAATGCTTTTCTTACATCACCTTTATTATTTTGAATAAAGTCAATCATGCCAAGCAGACCTTCTTTAGAACCGCTCGGATTTGCATATTTAGCTTCTAATTGTCTTGATGACAAATTAGAGATATCGCTGTTTGCAGAGAAGTACTGCCATACTTTACCCGGTATAGAACGTTTTTCATAGCCCTCATCACGAACCTGCAGTGCAATACCTGACATTTTTGTAAAGGTTTGCGAGAATACTCTTGAGAGAGCCTTTGCACCGAATAAGATTGCAAGGAAGCTTGTTATATCGCGGAAAAGGATTTCGCCTCGTTCAAAGTTACTTTTAGCATCAATATATCTTGGCGGCAGACAGAAGCCAAACAGTGCAAATGCCATTGCATTTGCAGGCATTGCAGCATGATCAAATTCAAAATTCTTTAAAAATCCGCCTAATTTATTATTGTTCAAAACTTTTTTACCAAGAGATGCCTGCCATCCGCCAAAAGATACCTGTTTGCCGTCGGCGGTTGTTTGTTTTTTATCCGCATCTGTAGACTTAGCAGCGTCTGCTGTTTTTTCCACGGTATTTGCCGGTTCTTCTGACATTGTGCTTTCTGCGGCAGTTCCAACTAACCCCGGATCATGTTTCAATCCGAGATTATAAATTTTCGGTATTAGTATAAATCCTGCAGCTACAGCACCCCACATACTCAAATTGGAAACTACTCTTGTACCGGTTCGTTTCAGATTAAAGTTGTTGATTAATTTTTCTGCTGCTTCTGATGTATTTTCTTTCAGGTGTTTTTGGGTATAATGCATTGCATCATGGGTATAATCAGAAAGTGTACTCAGGATTTTTTTGATACCTTTAGTTAAGTTTTTGTCATCGGCTTTTATTACTCCGACAGTGTCATCAACCATTACACTGTTATGTAATTTTCTGGTATTGATGAAATCTTCTTTCAGATTATTAACTAAAACTTTACGAACTTTTTTGCTGCTTGTATCGTCAATTTCGCTGAGTTGTCTTGCATAAGCTGCAGCTTTTTCTTCTATCATTTCCGGTTTTAAAGAACCGTCTGTTGAATTTGTTAATAAATTTTTGAATATTTGTGTATAGAAATCTGTTTTATTGAGTTGTTTATTTTCAGATATAGTCTGTTTTGAATATTTTGCAAACTCGCTGCCATAGCCGTTAATCAAATCAACCGGAACATTATTTGCTTTACCAAGTGTTTTGATACCTGTAATCATTGCAAGAGGTATTAAGTATGCGCTCGGACCGCTTAATAATTCACGAAGAGCTTCACGACGGGCAAATTCCCAGTTGCATCCGCGTTTCTCTCCTGTTTTAGGGTCGATACTTCCCCGTCCGCGGAGTAAACCTGTTCCTATACGCGGGGCGACCATGCCAAGTCCATCCTGAATAATAAATGATGTGATAAAACCGCCGGCTTCTATCCAGTCCATTAAGCTCACAATACCGGCTGATAAACCGTTAAATGACGGCTGATAACCTGCATTATTGACATTTTGAACCGGTCTGTTTTTTGATTCAGACACATTATTATTTTTATATTGAACCCTGTTCAACGATGGATTTATTGCTTTTACTGACATTTCCCTACTTTATATTTTCATATCTACACTACACATAAATTAAAAAACGTTCAATCAAATTTATTGCTTATTCTTCGGGTAGTATTAATAAATTTTTACAAATAAGATAAATGATTTTCATGAACAAGTGTACTTATTATACTTAATACCCATGAAATTTTCAAGTTTTTTACTACAATTATAATATATTTATGAAATATTTCTTAATAAACTCTAAAAAAAGAAAAATAAAAGCGCATTTTATGGTATTTTTATAAGTATGAATGCAAGAGAAGTAAGTATAATAGGTGCGGGACTTGCGGGGAGTGAAGCAGCCTTGCAGCTTGCTAAGCGCGGGATAAAGGTTAATTTGTATGAAATGCGTCCGGAAAAAATGACCGGCGCACATACAACTGAAAAGCTTGCCGAGTTTGTTTGTTCAAACAGTTTGGGTTCTTATGATATTACAAATGCCAGCGGGCTTTTGAAGCGGGAAATGGAGCTTCTTGGCGGGGAACTTATTAAAATTGCTTATGAAATGCAGGTTCCTGCCGGAAATGCTCTTGCTATTGATAGAGAAGGCTTTTCAAAGCGTGTCACGGAACTTGTTGAATCCAATGAAAATATTAATCTTGTGCGTGAAGAAGTTACGCAAATTCCTGACGGAAATGTTATTCTGGCATCAGGGCCATTGACAAGCGATGCTCTTGCTGTATCTATAAAAGAATTTACCGAGAGTGATTACTTATACTTTTTTGATGCTATAGCTCCAATTGTTGAAAAGGATAGCATTAACTTTGATGTTGCGTTCTGGGCAAGCCGTTATAACAAAGGCGAGGCTTCATATATCAACTGTCCGATGAACAAAGAGCAGTATGAAAAGTTTTATAATATATTAATTAATGCTCCAAGAATAGAGCTTAAAACTTTTGAAAAGAACGCAAAGTTTTTTGAAAGCTGTCTGCCTGTAGAAGTTCTGGCGTCACGTGGTGTTGATACTCTGCGATTTGGTCCTATGAAACCTGTCGGGCTTGTTGATAAACGAACAGGAGAGGAAAATTATGCCGTTGTTCAATTAAGGCAGGATAATTCAGCAAAGACATTGTTTAACCTTGTAGGTTTTCAAACAAATTTAAAATGGGGAAGCCAGAAAGAACTTGTACAATCAATTCCGGGGCTGGAGAATGCGAATATTGTGCGGTATGGTGTAATGCATAGAAATACATTTATTAATTCTCCGAAACTTTTGAATTGCACTCTTCAAACCCGCAAACGTGAAAATCTGTTTTTTGCCGGACAACTCACCGGTACTGAGGGCTATACTGAATCCATAGCCTCCGGACTGCTTGCAGGTATTAATATGGCAAAATACATAAACAATGAACCATTGCTTGAACTTCCGAAAATAACCATGCTCGGCGCATTGACTAAATATATTTCAGATGAAATCCATGAAAAATTCCAGCCGATAAATTCAAACTGGGGTATTGTGGAACCTATAGAGCTGCCTAAGAAAGAACGTAAAAATAAAAAAATGAAAGCCGAACTAATAGCAGGACGTTCCATAGATTATCTTTCGGTCTGTGGTATTTAACTTTAGGCTTTTGTATCAACTTTATTAGAGTGTTCTATTTTTTCGGAATGTTTTTTATTTTTTTCTTCCAGTCCGAGCAGTTTAAGTGCAGGGTGTATAAAAGCATGGCTTACCTGAGGCGCAAGTACTGCCAGTCCGAGAACTGAGCCCAGCAGGTTAAACACCCCTATTGTACTGGCTATTAACGGATATTTTTCAGGCTTTTCATTTGTTTCCAAATCTTTTCTTACATCCTGATGATATTTATCTTTGACTTTTTCTTTTTGGAGGGTAAGTCTTCGGTCTTGAATAGATTTTTTAGCCAATTTTGTGTAATATTCAAATTCCTTTGCGCTTTCAAATTTTTGGAATTCAGGATGGTTTTTGAACAGAACATTTTTCGCAAGCTTAAATCCGCCCTTTTTAAATACAGGCACAATTAAAAATAAATAAGTAACAAGACATGTTGCCTGATATAAAAACTCTTTAGCCGCGGCATATTCTTTTGTATCAGATGAAATATCGTTGTCAACAAGAATTGCAGCCGGTCTGCCGATAGCTTTGAGTGTAGTTTCTATACCTACTTGTGTAATGGTATTTTCTGCTATTTTAGTAAGATGTGGATTTGCAATTGCATTAGTTATTGCACCAAGCATTACACACCTCCTATTCTGCTGTTAAGCCTGTATGTATCAGGCAGTCTGCTTGAAAATGTATTAAGACTGTGAAAATTGTTATGATATGTCACCGGAAATTTTGTAGGTCTTACAGTGCCGCTTAAAAGAATAGGTTGTGGCTGCGGGTTTCTTTTTTTATGTATAACATCCATAATTGGTTTTATTGCAACAGAACAAAGTGCTGGAATCGCAAACAAAGCAGCGCCGCATACACCCATAAACATCAGATTTGTAGCAGCATTTCCTCTGATTTTTTCCGGAAATAATCTTGAAAGTGATGCCGAAGCTTTTCCGCAGGCAAAATATGTAGGAATTGCTATAATTTCGGTTAACCCCTCTCTGAGTGCGGTATAACGTTTTGTTTCGGGTTCTTCTGTTTTGTCCATCATTGTGAACGCAGGTCTGCAAATCCCCTTAACTGCTGCAATCATCATAACGGGATATATCGGCTTGTGCAGATTGCCAAGCTTTAAAAAGATACGTTCTAATACTTTTGAAGCTGCTTCGTTCATAATCGCTATTACTAAAAATCCCTGAATATATATTTTTGCTAGTGATAGACATAATTTTACAATAAAAAAATAATTCAAACATAAAAATGAACTTTTTTTTTTGTAATTCGTTATAATGGTATAGAGGTTAAAAACAATGACTAAAAAATGTGACAAATACGAAGCATACTTTACATTTGCAGATGAAGAAACATTCAAAAAGCATCTTGCAGAATGTGAAGATTGCAGAAAAGAACATGAAAAAATGCAAAAAGTCTCCTCTTTGATTTCAGAAGTCAAACCGCTTTACAAGAAAAACAGACTTCAAAAATTCAAAGTCGCATGTATTGCATTTGCAATGGTAATAAGCAGTGCATCACTGGGCTATATGACTCACGGACAGGATTTTATTGATACAGTAAGATACGGTTCTGTGCTCAGCGCGGAGGATTATGGTTTTCCGGTCGATGATTACGGCTTTTTAATGGTGGAATAATTCATGGATTTTAACAAAATTATATCTGCAAACAAGCAGAATGTAAGAAATATAATACGTCTTATCACAAATGAGACAAATGAAGACTTAGAGCAGGAAGTGTATTTGAAAGTATGGAAAAACTCTGAAAAATACAAAGAGCAGGGCTCTTTTAAAAGCTGGATAAACACCATTGCTAAAAATGTTTCCAAAGATTATCTGAAATCGTCACATTTTAAAAACAATCAAAACACAATATCAGATGATGACGAGGTAATACAATTAAAAGACAAAAAACATTCTCCGGAAGAAAGACTTATACGTAATGAAAGACAAAGAAGGATTATGAATGCAATAAATGCACTTAAACCAAAATTTAAAGATGTAATAATGCTTTGTGAAATAGACGGATACACTTATGAGGAAGCGGCAGCAAAGCTTAAATGCCCGCTCGGAACCGTAAAATCACGTTTATTCAAGGCGAAGAAAGAGTTAGCAGAAACTTTACAAGATTTATTGTAAAAGAAAGGACAGACGACTATGATGAAAAAGACACTTATTTTAGCAGGTATTCTTGCAATGACAATGACAACAGTACTTGCTGCAGAAGAAACAGCCGTACAAACAGAAGCAGCTCAGCCTGCAAAACAAGTTGAAACCGTTCAGCCTGCGGAATGCAAACTTCCTCCAAAACGTCCGGATTTCAAAAAATGCGATTGCCCTAAATGTAAAAAAGCAAAATGCGATTGCGTAAAAAAAGGTCCGAAAGCCGATTTTGAAAAACGTCTGAATTTGACTGACGAACAAAAAGCTCAAGCAGAAGAACTCCGTAAAAAAGGTCATGAAGAAATGAAACCTATTATGGAACAAATTAAACTTAAACATCAGGAAATCGAAGCTGTTAAGTTATCAAGAATGGCAACTCAAATGCAAGAAGAAAAAATTGCACAATTAAAAAAAGAAATTCAAGAGTTGAAAGGACAGGCAAAAGAACTCCGTCAACAAAACATGAAAGATTTTGAAGCTATCCTTACTAAAAAACAACAAAAAGAATTGAAAAAAATGAAAGAAGAAGGCAGAAAACACTTTGAAGAAGCACGTAAAAAAGGTCACCAACCTTGCAAATGCGATTGCTGCGGAAAAAGACCACACCATCCGGGACCTGGACCGAGACCATTCCCTGGACCTCAACCACAACCTGGTATAGAACCGCCTACAGCTGCTCCTGAAGCTCCTGCCGCTGAATAACCCGATATGAAAAGGCTGATAGTAATATCAGCCTTTTTTGTATTATAATTTGTGTATGATTGATATAATAAACAAGGCAAAATCCAAACATTCTTTGACTAAAGATGAAATAATTTTTTTGTTGTCTTGTGAAGATGGCTCTCAAATTTTTAAAGCTGCGGATGAAGTACGTAAAAAATATGTCGGGGATGACGTTCATTTGCGGGCATTAATTGAATTCTCAAATATTTGCCGCTGTAATTGTGTCTATTGCGGCTTACGTTCGCAAAATAGCGATGTGGAAAGATACAGACTTTCACAAACTCAAATTCTTGAATCCGCAAAAAGAGCCGCTGATTTTGGATATAGAACAATTGTTCTTCAATCAGGAGAAGATATATTTTTTACTGCAGATTATCTGGCAGAGATTATAAAAGACATAAAAAAACTTGATGTAGCCGTTACTTTGAGCATTGGCGAAAGAACTTTTGAGGAATATAAAATTTTGAAAGATTCGGGTGCTGACAGATTTTTGTTGAGAATAGAAACCACAGATAAAGTTTTGTATGAAAAATGTCATCCTAAAGCCAGTTTTGAAAATCGTGTAAGATGTTTGCGGGATTTGAAAAAGTTAGGCTTTGAAACCGGTACGGGATGTCTGGTAGGTCTGCCTGAACAAACTATAGAATCTCTGGCAGATGATATTTTATTTTTCAAAAATTTAGATGCGGATATGATAGGAATAGGACCTCTGATTGTCCATCCGCATACTCCGTTAAATGGGCTGCCAAACGGTAATTTTGATCTGGCATTAAGAGTAATGGCAATTACCAGATTGTTATTGCCGGATATTAATATTCCCGCGACCACCGCAATGGAAACACTTAATTCGCAGGGAAGAATTATAGCGTTGCAAAGCGGCGCAAATGTAGTTATGCCTAATCTGACCGACAGTTATGCACGGGAAAAGTATGAAATTTACCCGAATAAAGCAGGCATAAATTATACGGAATTATCTGAAAAATTAAGCCAAATCGGGCGTACCATTTCGCACTTAAAAGGTTTCAGAGGAAATAAGGACCTCCCCTCCAGCAACGAAAGAACGTTCGGGTAAGGGTGGCAAAAAGAAAGGACGAACAATTTATGAAAATTGCGGAAAATATATTAGAAACTATCGGCAATACACCGCTTGTGAAAATAAATGAACTTAACTCCGGACGGGCAAATATTTACGCTAAAGTCGAGAGTTTTAATCCTGCCGGTTCAATAAAAGACCGCCCTGCGTTAAATATGATAGAAGATGCTGAACGCCGCGGACTCATTGATAATGATACAGTAATAATAGAACCTACAAGCGGAAATACCGGCATAGGACTTGCAATGGTTTGTGCAGTAAGAGGGTATAAACTTATTTTGACGATGCCGGAGAGTATGAGTCTTGAGAGAAGAAAACTTCTTGCTATATATGGCGCAGAACTTATACTGACAGAAGCGGAAAAAGGTATGCAAGGTGCTGTTGATAAGGCTGAAGAACTTCATAAAGAAATAAAAAATTCTTTTATACCCCAGCAGTTTTCAAATCCTGCAAATCCGGAAAGCCATGTTACTACCACTGCCGAAGAACTCTGGCATGATATGGATGGAGAAATTGATGTAATTGTGGCAGGAGTCGGTACAGGCGGAACTATTACAGGACTGACAAAAGCATTAAAAGCGAAGAATGACAAAATTTATTCGGTTGCTGTAGAACCATTAACAAGTCAGGTTCTTGCAGGATATCCGTCAGGCACACATAAAATTCAGGGAATAGGTGCTAATTTTGTGCCTGAAAATTTTGATGGTTCATTGATTGATGAAATTCTTCCTGTATCAAATGAAGCAGCAATAGAAACGGCATCTCTTTTGGCAAGAAAAGAGGGTATTCTTTCGGGAATCTCATCGGGTGCCGCACTGTGGGCTGCGATAGAACTTTCTAACCGCGAAGAATTTGAGAATAAAAATATTGTTGTAATTCTTCCTGATACCGGAGAACGCTACCTTTCCAGCGATATGTTCATGTAAATAATTTGTGAATAATTGTAACAAATGTAATTTCCTTTGAATTTTTGATATTTTCAATTTTTTAAAATAAATATACGTTGTTATTTATTTTGAAAGAGAGGAGCTTTATTATGGTAAGAATTGGTGAAGGTGACAACCATTATTATGATGATTACAATCGTGATAATCCACCAGCTGGTTCAAAAAAATCCGGTGGCAGTAGTGGTAATATTCAAGATGAATACCAAAAGCATCTGCAAGAAACCCGCTCAAAGAAACGCCTGCAGACGATGCACCTGCCGACACTCCAAAGCCCCAAATAAAAGACAATCAGCCGGAAGTTCCCAAGCAGGTAATCCAACGTGACGGAATTATAGGCACTTATTCAATTGTGCCGGGTAAAAACGGCAGCGGCTTTTCATTACAACAAAAAATGAGTGTCAGCCTAATTGAAAACGAAGACTATAACAAATATTTTAAAACTAACCTGTTTGGCGAAAATAAAATTGAACCCAATAAACAGGGATATTATGAATATAGAGGTGTAAAATCCGATAATTATAATATCTTTAGCAGTATGCTGAGAATGCGTGGGCAGCAAACTATAATTAATAACGCTATATATAATGACCTGACTTCGAAACAAAAATCAGGAGCAGAGCTGACAGATGCGGAAAAGAATTTTATGCAATATCATCTGCAGCAATTGGAGTCTATGGGCTTAGGTCTTGACTCAAACGGCAAAATTTACGATTTGTCAGAATAACAACAACATAAAACAAAAGACCTGTATCAAAATTGATACAGGTCTTTTTAATTTTAAAATGTTAAGGTGTGCGGATTACATCATGCCGCCCATACCGCCCATTCCTGCCATTGCTGACATATCAGGAGCTGATTTTTCTTCCGGAATATCAACAACAGCAGCTTCAGTTGTTAATAACATAGAAGCAACGGATGCTGCGTTAACAAGTGCTGAACGAGTAACTTTAGCAGGGTCAACGATACCTGCTTTGAACATATCGACATATTTGTCATTTAATGCATCATAACCGTATGCGCCGTCTTGTGCAAGAATATTATCTACAACAACATCAGCTTTAGCACCTGCATTTCTTGAGATTGCTCTTAAAGGTACATCAAGTGCTGATGTAAGGATTTTGTAACCTACTTTATCGTCATCAGAAATAAAGTCGATAGAGTCAAGTTGTTTCAGCAAATCTTGTTGAACTCTCAAAAGTGCAACGCCGCCGCCAGGTACAATACCTTCTTCATTAGCAGCTCTTGTAGCATTCAGAGCATCTTCAATTCTCAATTTTCTTTCTTTCAGTTCAACTTCAGAAGCTGCTCCGACTTCAATCAAAGCAACGCCGCCTGAAAGTTTTGCGATACGTTCTTGAAGTTTTTCTTTATCGTATTCACTATCAGAAGCTTCAATTTGTTTTCTGATAAGTCTGATTCTTTCCTGAACAGCAGCCTTAGTTTCGTCACCGACAACGATAGTTGTTTCATCTTTAGTAACTGTAACTCTTTTAGCTTTACCCATCATTTGAGTAGTTACGTTTTCAAGTTTAATACCGAGTTCTTCAGTGAACATTTCGCCGCCTGTGAGGATAGCAATATCTTCAAGCATAGCTTTTCTTCTGTCGCCAAATCCCGGAGCTTTAACTGCAACTGCTCTTAAAACTTTTCTCATAGTGTTAACAACAAGAGTTGCAAGAGCTTCACCCTCAACATCTTCTGCTATTAATAACAGAGAACGTCCGTCACGTGCAACCTGTTCAAGAACAGGAACAAGGTCTGAAATAAGGTTAATTTTCTTATTGCAGCAGAATACATAAGCATCTTCAAGAACTGCTTCCATTCTTTCTGCGTCTGTAACAAAGTAAGGTGAAATATAACCTTTATCAAACTGCATACCTTCAACAACTTTAAGGTTTGTGCCGAAAGATTTGCTTTCTTCAACAGAAATAACACCGTCGTGACCTACTTTTTCCATTGCTTCTGCTATAAGGTTGCCGATTTCAGCGTTGTTACCTGCAGAAATAGCTGCAACTTGTGCAATTTCTTCTTTAGTATTAACCGGTCTGGACATTTCTTTAATCTTTTTAACGGAAAGGTCAACAGCTTTATCAATACCGCGTTTCATAGAAATAGGGTTTGCACCTGCTGTAAGGTTTTTGAGCCCTTCTCTGACTATTGCCTGAGCAAGAACAGAAGCGGTAGTTGTACCGTCACCTGCCACGTCGTTTGTTTTAGAAGAAACTTCTTTTAACAATTGAGCTCCTGCGTTTTCCAGTCCGTCTTTAAGTTCAATTTCTTTAGCGATAGTAACACCATCGTTAACGATTTGCGGTGCACCGTATTTTTTTTCTAATATTACGTTTCTGCCTTTAGGACCGAGTGTAACTTTGACAGCATCAGCCACTGCATCAATACCTTTAAGAAGCGATTTTCTTGCTTCTTCATCAAATACTATACGTTTTGCCATTTTATATCTCCAATCTTTTTAATAAATCTAAATTATTCAAGTATGCCCAAAGCGTCTTTAACTGAAAGAATTTTATATTCAGTGCCGTCGATTTTAATATCAGTACCGGCATACTTAGCGTAAAGAACAATATCCCCTACTTTAACATCCATAGGTTCTCTTTCGCCTTTATCATTCATTTTACCGAGCCCTACAGCAACTACTTCGCCTTTTTGAGGTTTTTCTTTAGCGCTGTCCGGAATAAAAATTCCGCCTGAAGTTTGTTCGGTATCTTCAATAACTTTAATAACGATTCTGTCTCCTAATGGTTTAATCATAATACTCTCCTTTTACACATAGATTATAATGTTTACAATTATATTTATATAATGAATTTCAAGAAAAAATTAAATTCTTAATGAAAAATTAATTATTATGCACAAATTATGCTTGGTTATAATTAGAGTTTTTAAGTGAATGAGTTAATAGGTGAATAAGTCCGCTAATAAATCAGTTGTAGAAAAATTATCACAGAGCCTGATTTATACATTCTTACCTCACCCTACCCCTCTCCTTGTAAAGGAGAGGGAACAACGGTTTATACAAAAGCCGGCATTTTAAAGATTTTAAA
>CALUTF010000054.1 GCA_944323595.1 Candidatus Gastranaerophilales bacterium
TACTCATGTTTTCGGCATTTCTTTCCTAAATCTTTAATTTTTTATCCTCTTTTGTTAAGTTTTTGTTACATTTGTAAATCACAAAACGGCACAAAATGGCAATATCATTGAATTTTCAGGTTTTTATATCGATATACAATATATATATAAATATTAATAAATAATTAAAGGTTAACATATTTGCTTGCTTAGTTAATTTGTTTGGTGTATAACAACCATGTTATAAGTTTACAGAATAAGAAGGAGTAAAAACTTATGGTAAATGTAGCAATTAACGGTTTTGGTAGAATCGGCCGTAACACATTGAGAGCCGCTATCAGAGAAGGTATTTTTGACAAAATTAATTATGTAGCTATCAACGACCCTGGTTTGAAACCTGCTGAAGCAGCATTACTTTTCAAACACGATTCAGTAATGGGCAAATTTGACGGCAGCGTTGAAGCTTACGATGAAGGTATTATTGTTAACGGTAAGAAAATTAAATTCTTTGCAGAAAAAGATCCTGCACAATTACCTTGGAAAGATTTAGGTGTAGAAGTTGTTGTTGAATCAACAGGTTTCTTCACAGATGCTGAAAAAGCAAAAGCACACATCACAGCTGGTGCTAAAAAAGTTATCATTTCAGCTCCTGCTACAAATGAAGATATTACAATTGTTTTAGGCGTAAACGACAAAGAATATGATCCTGCTAAACACAATGTAATTTCAATGGCATCTTGCACAACAAACTGCTTGGCTCCTGTAGCTAAAGTTATCGATGAAAAATTCGGTATTGTTAAAGGTTTGATGACAACTGTTCACTCTTACACAGGCGACCAAAGAATCTTAGACGCAGGTCACAAAGATCCTCGTCGTGCAAGAGCTGGTGCTTTGAACATCGTTCCTACAAAAACAGGTGCAGCAAAAGCTGTTGCTCTTGTATTGCCTCAATTAAAAGGTAAATTGGACGGTTTCGCTATGAGAGTTCCTACTCCTGACGTTTCATTAGTTGACGTTGTATTTGAACTTTCAAAAGACGTAACTGTAGAAGAAGTTAACGCAGCATTAAAAGAAGGCGCTGACGGACACGTTCTTTGCTACACTGAAGAACCGTTAGTATCTTCTGACTACATCGGCACTTCACAATCATCTACAGTTGATGCGTTGTTAACTCGTGTAATGGGCGGCAACCAAGTTAAAATCATTTCTTGGTATGACAACGAAATGGGTTACTCAACTCGTTTAGCTGAAACTACTTTGATGGTTGCTTCTAAATTATAATTTATGATTTAGACATATACAAAAAAGCTCCGATTAATTCGGAGCTTTTTTGTTGTCATCAATATTAATTAAACCCGGTTCCAGCTTTGAGCCTGTGAAAAATTCTCTGAGCGCAAACTGAGTTTTTGGTAGAACATAAGACAACAAGAAGCTGCTCAGAGCAACGTTTGATATAATATTAGCTGATTTAACCCGCAGTGCTTTTTTAGCGAATTTATTTAAATTTTCAGCATTCAATCCGTCTTTAGCAAAGGAGAATATATCTTTGCCGAAATTTTCCAAATCTTTTATATCTACAAATATTCTCGGGTCGCGGCTGTCTTTTGTAAGCATTGTAACCTTTTTAAACATTGATGCATATTTTGTAAAAGGACTCTGCGGATTATTATCAATGTATTCCAGCATCTCACGACCGTTCAGCCTGCCGAGAAAATCAAAGCTGTTATTTTCAACATCAGAGATAAATTCTTTATTATTGAGCAGCTTAGGATCAAGATTTACGTTACTTTTGAATAGTTTTGCCGAAGTAAAATTAAAAAACTTTTCTATCTGTTTTGGAGCAACATAATTTAAGTAAAGCATACCTGCCATCTTGAAGGCAATGTCAAACGGTTCATATCCTTTACGAGCAGTTAACACACGCCCTATAGCATAACCGCCGTCGATTGCTGCCATCTTATCCGGAGTAGTAAGATTTGCTACCGTTGACGCAAACCCCGTAAATGATACGTCTTTCTTTTGCCCGAAAGTTGTTATGTCGGACTTTCCAAAAATATCAGAGTAATCAGGCTGCTGCTTTTGTTTTTCTTTCTCTGCTATTTTGCGTGAAAGTGCAAATATACATTTAGGAATAATAAACCCTATTAATGCCATCGGAATTGCGACGGCTGCAGTAAATTTTTTGGACACTAAACTTTCAAATACTTTTTTATTATCTCTGACTTTAATCAAATCTGCAACTGCAGCCTGCACCTCTTTTGATGTGGAATTACCAAACTTTTTGATATTAAATTCAATTCCCTGAAAAGGATTTTTAACCGTATCTTCTTTAAAGAGTCTGGCGCTAATTTTGGGGTTGTACCCTTTTTTAGATATAAATACGTCAGAAACGGCTTCAACAACAGGAATAGTACCCAGCCATACCGCCGATGTGGTATATTCATCTATTGAACGTTCTCTAACTGCATAGCGTGCTACTTTTGGGGACTCGCCAATATTTTGTTTATAAGTCAGAGCTATCTTAATAGGATTTTCAACCCCGCAATCTCTGACCAGTAAGGGGTAAACAGAATTATTATTTCCGACTGCTGAAATTATATTAACTAGTGACATTTATTTTTAAACCTCCAATTCATCAATAAAATAACCTCTTACGCTGTTATCCCGAAGAGGCTACTTATTAAGAATTGAATTATTTATTAAAACCGCGCATCATCAATTCTATAGCCTCTTCAGGAAGCTATGATGGTGATGATGTAATTTTGCAGTTCTTAAAATCATTTTTAATCCTTATAAAATACTTGTTACTAAAATCATAACAATAAAAAAAATAAAAAGCAATAGAGAATAAATAAAAAACGTTGAAGAAAACTCTTTTGCATAAAATGCTCAAAAGTATAGGCTTAATCGTTCTATATCAAGAAATAAATGCTGCTTTAATTTTTTCGATTTTCTCTATATCGTCAGTTTTAAAAAGAACCGTTTTATCCTTAGAAGTTTCACCTTTGACTATTTCAATAGAAGTTTTTGGAATTTTAAAGGTTTTGGAAAGAAATTCAACAAGGGCTTTATTTGCTTTGCCGTCAACTGGCTGCGCTGTAATTTTTACCTTAACGCTTCCGTCGTCATTTTTAACAATTTCATTTTTAGAAGCATTGGGCGAAATTTTCAAATTCAGTAAAAAACCTTTTTCCATAGTGCAATATTATCATAAAAACGTAGTCTTAATGTATGAAATTAGACGATTTTACTTGAAAAAAAGAAATAAAATCTGTATGATAAATTTACTATGACAGAAAAACCGTTATTTGATGATATAAGACAAAAATTAATAGAACAGCACAGAGATGAAGATGAAATAAAACAAATAGAAAAAGCCTTTGAATTTGCAAAACGTCTCCACGAGGGGCAATACAGAATTTCAGAAGAGCCTTATATCATACATCCGGTCGAAGTTGCTAAAATACTCATCGACTTAAAAGTAGATGCACATACCCTGCAGGCGGCTTTCCTGCACGATATACTGGAAGACACTGATACCAAGCCGGAAGAAATCCGAGATGTATTTGGAGAGGATGTTTTAAACCTTGTTCAGGGGGTTACAAAACTCGGCAAATTGCAATTTAAATCAAAAGAAGAACGTCAGGCTGAAAATTTCCGGCGTCTTTTTATTGCTATGGCAAGCGATATCAGAATAATTTTTCTTAAACTTGCAGACAGACTGCATAACATGAGAACCCTGAACTTTATGTCAGTCAACAAACAGCAAAAAATAGCAAAAGAAACCTTAGATATCTTTGCCCCGCTTGCAAACCGCTTAGGTATCGGAAAAATTAAGGCAGAACTTGAAGATTTATCTTTGAGATACCTTGAACCGGATAAATATTTTGAAATAGCTCAGCTTGTTTCCCAAAAAAAAGCCGAACGCGAAATGACCGTCAATATGCTTATTGAAAAAATATCAAATGACGTTAAAAAAAGCGGAATAAACGCACAAATTACGGGACGTGCAAAACACTATTACAGTATCTACAGCAAAATGAAACGCTTGAACATTGCTTTTCACGACCTGTACGACATTACGGCTGTCCGCGTAATCGTCGATACGGAAAAGGAATGCTACGAAGTTTTAGGGCTTATTCACTCACAATTTAAACCAATTCCGGGAAGATTTAAAGATTACATTGCAATGCCGAAAGGTAATTTATATCAATCATTACACACTTCCGTAATAGGTCCGCGTTCAAAACCGCTGGAAGTTCAAATTAGAACATGGCAAATGCATGAAGTCGCTGAATACGGGGTTGCCGCACACTGGAGATACAAAGAAAAAGGTTCCCAAAAAGCAGACAAGGCTTCAGACCTGCAGTTTTCCTGGATGAGAAAACTGGTAGAATACGAAAAAGACATGACAAATGCTGAAGATTACGTAAATTCCGTAAAACTGGATTTGTTCTCCGATCAGGTATTTGCTTTTACTCCGAACGGCGACGTTATAGATTTACCGGTTAATGCAACACCTGTTGATTTTGCTTACAGAATTCACTCAGACGTCGGCAGTAAAACCATAGGAGCACTTATAAACGGACGTATTGCACAGCTCGATACAAAACTGAATAACGGTGATATTGTTGAAATTATAACATCAAAAACCCCTGCTCCACGCCTTGACTGGTTAAATTTTGTAGTAACAAAGCAGGCAGCATCAAAAATTCGTCAATGGTTCAAAAAGAATAAACGCGAAGACCACGTTGAAATGGGTAAAACAATGCTTGAACGTGAACTTACCAAGGCCGTTTTTGATGATTACATAAAGAAAGAAGAGTTTGAAAAAGTTGCTAAGGTAATGAACTACCAGAGTGCAGAAGATTTGTTTGCGGCACTCGGGTATGGAGAAACGACTGTCAATAAAATTGTTAATAAACTCAAAAAGCCTCAGGCAAAGGCTCCGGAAAAAACATTCACCGGACATACTCACAAGAAATCAGAAAAAGATATTGCAGGTCTGGAAGGGATGCTTTATTCATTTGCCAGATGCTGCTCTCCTATTCCGGGTGAACCGATTGTGGGAGTTGTAACACGTTCCAAAGGGGTCTCTGTTCACCGTCTTGACTGTAAAACGCTTGACACTATTCCGCCGGAAAGATTGATGGATATCCACTGGTCCGGTGATAATACAAGCAAAACTTATACAACTACAATACGTGTAGAAACAGCCGAAAAAATGGGGCTTTTAAAAGATATTGTCGGAGCAGTTTCTGACAACAATACAAATATTATTTCGGCTAACGTAAAATCAAAAGCCGGCAAAGTCGGAATTATTGAACTAAGTATTGAATTAGATAACATTGATACGCTCAAAAAAGTTATAAATAGTATCCAATCAATACCCGATGTGTACAGCGTAAAAAGAATTCAAACATCTGCACATCATACATCACAGGGACGCAGCAAAAATAACAACAATACAAATAATCCCAAAAATAAATCACAAAAGAAAAAAACAAAGTAATAGTGTTTCAAAAAACTTAAAGAATTTGCATATATCTAAATACTTGCTAACATAGTATTGTATGATAAAGATATTGTTTGTTAGTGAAAATTCAGAAGAAATTGCCCGCATAAGTACTGTTTTCAGCAAAAATCAGTACGAATTTTCTGTGCTTTATACGGAGATGCAGGTATTAGATTATTTGCAAATAGGCGTGCCTGATATAATAATTCTCGACAGCAGTCTTAATTGTATCAAATCACTTACAAAGCATATTAAATCTTTTTCCGATAGCAATACCCTTATATTATATATAACTAACAAACCAGAGCAGGAAATTTTGAAATCCGCAAACGCATATATGACAAAAGATATGCCGGATAACATTATAACCTCAACAATAAATGTATTTTTAAAAACAAAAAGTTCACTTGAAAAACTCTCAAATTCAAATAAAGATTTGGCAGACAGTCTGTACCGTTTGAATGCATTGTACAGCACAAGTTCAAATTTCGCGGAAACTCTGGATAAAGAAAAATTGCTTTCCTATATGATAGAGGGGCTAGATAAGGCATTGAGTTTTTCTCTTACCTGCACTCTGTCATTTTGTACTGAAAATGAGCCTGTTTTGATATTGAATTCGCTGTACGAAATTTCTGATGAAATTTTGAGCGCATTAAAACTCAGGACTATTTTAAATTACAAAAATGCATTCGAAAATCCGCCCTATGAGATAGAGGAAGAAAATCTTAAAGTAATAAAAACCGTCAAATACCCCGGGAATCGTTTTACATTCAGCCTGTTTCAGTATGATAATATGTTTGCACCGATTACTCTCGGGGAAAATGTATTTGGGTGTGTAGAGATTTTTAAGGATTCATCGTTCTCCTCGGAGGACGCAACCTGTTTCCAAACGATAGCAAGACAGGTCGCCTTGCCTTTAAAAAACGCAACACTTTATCAGGAAATAAAAGAAACTAATCATAAACTTGAAAAACTCGAACGCCTTAAATCCGAATTCATTTCAATTGTTTCACACGAACTGCGAACACCTTTGACATCAATTAAAAATTCACTTGATATACTCCTTAGCGGCAAATGCGGCGAGGTGACGGATAATATGGGAAAATTTCTGAATATGGCAAGCAGAAACGTTCAGCGGCTTTCCGGAATTATTAACGATTTGCTTGATTTGTCCAAAATTGAAGCGGGCAAGATGGATTTTGTGTTCAAGAATATGAATATCCATTCTGTTGTTGATTATGTAAAATCAGCACTCTCGGAAGTTGCAAAAGAACACGGACTTACGTTAAATTCAGAAGAAACAGACAACCTACCGGATATTTATGCGGATAGCCAGCGGCTTGAACAGGTTTTAACTAATCTGGTCTCTAATGCAATAAAATTTACTCCGGAGGGTAAAAACATAACGATAAAAACCGAACTGATAAACGCCTCTGAAATAAAATGCCACCCGTATTTTGAGGAAGATATCAAAAAACTTAACGGTGAATATATAATGGTGAGTGTCGCAGACGAGGGAATAGGAATCGCAGAAAAAGACCTCTTACACGCCTTTGACAAATTCGCGCAAATTGAAAATTCACTATCGAGAAAAGTTGGAGGTTCAGGGTTAGGGCTACCTATAGCAAAACAGTTACTGGAAGCGCATCAGGGCACAATCTGGTGTGACAGCACACCTGATGTCGGTTCAACTTTCCACTTTGTTGTACCGGTTGCAAAAGTTCCGGTTACAGCCTGAACACATACTATAATAACATTTATCTTTTTATGGAAAAGATAGAGAGTTAGATTACATTAAAAAAACGTTACAATATCAGTACCCCGAAAAAATATGCTATAATAAAATTGGGTATATTGTAGAGGAAATTATGAAAAAGATTTTAATCGTTGATGATGAACAGGATATTGTAGAAAGTCTGAAATTTGTGCTGGAAGTTGCCAACTATACCTGCTACTGCGCTTATAACGGAGAAGACGGGCTTAAACTGGCAAAAGAAATTATGCCTGATTTAATTATTCTTGACGTTATGATGCCGAAAATTAACGGTTATAAAATCAGCAGACTTTTAAAATATGACAACAAATACAAAAATATCCCAATACTTATGGTAACAGCCCGCTCTCAGGAGGAAGACAAACTCATAGGTGAAGAAACAGGGGTTGACGAATATATCACAAAACCTTTTGACCTTGATGAAGTTGTTAAAAAAGTTGATCAGTATTTAGGCTCTCAGGTAGAAAAATAAGATGGAAACAGTTACAAATAAAACCCTTGAAAAATTGAAATATGATCTTGTAAGAGCCGGTCTTGTTCCGTTTGAGACACTGGAACAGGCTCAGGAAATTGCTGCCGCTCAGAATATTAATATCGGACAGGCTTTAATCAACTCAGGTATTCTTACAGAAGATGCTCTGATTAATTTTCTTGAGTCCAAATTGCATATTCCGTCTGTTAACCTGAACGATTACACTCTTGATACAAAATGCCTTAAATATATCAATATAACTGACGCAAAACGTTATAAAATTATTCCGTTGTTTAAAATTGAAGATACTCTGACAGTTGCAATGGCGGATCCTCTGGATTTGTTTGCGATAGATAAAATTGTCGAATCTGCAGAGTGCTCAATTGAACCTGTTATCTCTTCTGAAACAAGCATCTTAAAAAAAATTGACGAATATTACAAGACTGATGCAACTGTGGGAGATATTTTTACATCAGAAGAAAATGCCGGTTATAACTGGCTTGATGAACTTCACAGCGAAGATTTGAGCGACAGCCACATTCAAAAAATAATAAGAGCAATCCTGAAGCAGGCAATAATTGAAAATGTCCACGAAGTAAGTTTTCAATGCGAAGACACTGGTCTGGTCGTTAATTTCAAAAAAAACGGAGAACTTCAAAACAAAGGTGCTATTCCGACAGTTTTGACAGGTTCTTTTGTATCAAAATTGAAAACACTCGCAAAACTTGATCCGTCAGTTAGTGAAGTGCCGCAGCTCGGAAAACTTTCTTTTAAAGTTGATGATATTAACCTGATTGCAAGTATATCTACATTTCCTACTATTATGGGTGAAAGGATTTTTCTCAAAATCTACAAACCGCCGCTTGAACTTTCTAAAATGATTTCGGATGCCCAAAATCTTAATAAAGTAAAGCAAGCGTTAGATACTCCGGGGATAATCATAGTTTGCGGCTCGCCTTTGAGCGGAAAAACTCACGTTATTTATTCATTGCTGCTTGATGCTGCAACCAGAAATACCAATAAAAATATTATGACTCTGGAAAGTATTTCAAAATACAATTTAAAAAATGTTAACCAGTGCGAACTCAACGAAAATGTAGGCTTTAATATGGATAAAGCTGCAAGATTTATTGAGTTTCAATCACCTGATATTATCTATATGGAAGGTGTAAAAACAAAAGAATCTTTCGATTATTTTTCCAATCTTGTATTTGATAACAAAACAATTATAATGGAATTTCTTGCAAACAATATGGAAGATTTGCGTAATAAACTTGCCTTTTCTGACTTTGAAACGCTAAAATCTCTTATCTCCTGTATGATATTTATACATTCAAAAGACAGCATAGAAGTTTTTGATAAAGAAACTATGCAAAAATATCTGGCATAAAATAATCGTACTATAAATATTAAAATGCCCTGCAATAAAATTTACTTGAAAAAGTTAGCATCCACAAAAAGACTAATGCTGCAAAGGTCTTTATTCGTGTTGCAATTTAATTTTGAAGACTGTTTAATCTAAAATTCCTGTGTCCAGAATTTCCTGCACGTGGTGCTTCATTTCATCATGAATTTCTTCTACAGATTTAGTCCCGTCTATACTGATAAAACCGTATTCGGATTTCATTCTGTTGTATTCTTCCAGACATCTGTTCTGATAGATTTCAAAACTCTTGTAAAAGTCAGTAGAAAAACCTATATCCCGTCCGCTTTCATAAAAATCAAGCCCCGTTGTTCCGATTATACGTTTCAAAAGTATATCAACCGGCATGTCAAGGTAAAATACCAGATCCGGTTCAGGCGCAAATTCATAGAGGTTCTTAACCCATTCAATATCCTGACCGCGCACAACATCACGTGCTAACGCAGTATAATAATATCTGTCCAGAAGAACAATAAATCCTGCTTTAAGCGCCGGTATAATCTGGTTTTCCAATCTGTCTGCAAAATCAGCTGCATACAAAAGGCTGTATGTTGAAGCATTCAAAAGATTACGTTCCTTTGCCTCATCAATAACTTTTGCGATTAACCTTGACGTTTTCCACTCAGATACCATAACGCCGTATGACATATCCTGCATATAACGCTTCAAAAGTTCAAGCTGGGTAGATTTACCGGAACCGTCAGTCCCCTCTATAACAACAAGGAGTCCCTCGTAATCATGTTTTCTTTTAAAATTTTCCATAATCTACACCTCAATCCCTTTTTCTTTAAGAATTTCTCTCAATAAAGTTCTGATTGCAACCTGTTTTGAGTGAATAGAATCATCCGCATCAAGTTTGACAAGTCCGAATTCATCTACCATACTCTGATATTCTTTAATAACTCTTGATTGGAAAATCAAATAACTTTCGTAAGGGTCATTACTCAATTTCAAATCCATGCCTGCTTCATAAAACTTGGGCGCACGGTTTGAACAAATTCTATTCATGGCAGTTTCGGGTTTGATATCAAAATAAACAGCTAAATCGGGTTTGATAGCAAAATCGTAAACTTTGCGAACCCATTGCCTGTCAACACCCCTTGCGACGTCACGGGCAAATGCCGTATAAGCGTATCTGTCAGCAAGAACGATAAAACCGGCCTTTAGAGCTGGTTCAATAATCTGCTTAAGTCTGTCAGCAAAATCAACAGCGTGCAAAAGGCTGAATGTACGAGGAGAAAGCAGGTTTTTCTTTTTTGCTAACTTTGTTGTCTGTGAAATTAGCATAGAAGAATTCCACTCGGTGAAGATGACATCCTGTCCGATAGATTTCAGCCAGTCACGCAAGAGTGCGAGCTGGGTAGATTTTCCGGAACCGTCTATCCCCTCAACGCATATAAGTGTGCCTTTTAAATTGTGTTTTTCAGTCAATTTAGCCAATGTTACACCTCTTTCTTTTCCAGAAGCGAAATATTAATTTTTCCGAATTTAGCAGAAAGGTTATCAACAAGATGGATGAAATACAATTCCGGCTCCAAATCTTTCTCGTTCAGGTCAATAATTGCGCCCCATTCTGCACGCCCGTGGTGAGCAGCAATCATACGGGCAATTTTATTGAACCCGTTCGCCATACATACGGAAAAACCGTATTGTGAATGCGTAATCCATTCTTTCTGGAAGCCTTCCGCGTAATCAACAAGACCTGTTTCTACATCTATTGTGTACTCAAAAATTTTGCCAATGTCATGCAAAATACACGCGCCGTAGATATCGTCTTCATCCATAGGATGGGCAAATAGAGCCATATTAATTTCTGCGAACTGTAAACATTCAAAAATATGCTGAAGCAGGCCTCCTACATAATTATGATGCATTAGTTTTGCAGCCGGCATCACCATAATTAACTCTTTATGTTCTTCAAAATATCTCAGAATAAAATTCTTTAACTTTTCATTTTTGAAATTATTAACATAAGATAGGATTTCGCTGTAGAGCTTTTCACGTTCAGGCAAATCCAGCCCTGTTTTCGCTTCCTTTATAAGTTCCAGAGCAGAAACAAGGCAATTGTTGAATTTTTCATTAAAAGAACCAGACACAATTCTCAATTGATTTCCTGTGCGGAAAAGTTTTGAATCCATTCTGTTCAAAGCTTCTTCCCACAATATACAATTCAAAACAGAATCGTCTTTAGTATCTTTTAACTGTAATTTTCCCATTTTAGTGCCGGCTTTGGTATCGCCGATAGAAAAAACTACTACTTCATAAATATCTTCAGTGCTGAACATTTTACCTCGTTATCTAATTTTTGTTTCTGTCAATAATTTTATCACTGGTACCCCAGATGAATGATGAGCGGATTTCTTCACCGATTTTTTCAATCAGATGCTCCTGATTTTCTTTTCTTAATCTATTGAACTCTGTACATCCTGATTTCATTTCGGTCAAAAATTCTTCTGCAAACGCGCCTGATTGAATATCTTTTAAAAGTGCGCGCATAGCCGCTTTTGATTCCTCACCGATAACTTTCGGACCTCTGGTCATATCACCGTATTCTGCGGTATTGGAAA
>CALUTF010000055.1 GCA_944323595.1 Candidatus Gastranaerophilales bacterium
AGGATTCAACAGGTCGTTATATATCAATAGCGTTACCACAAGAAGATGGAACAACAGTAAAATACGCCCTGACAACAGCAACAGTAACCGATCAGGAAAAATATGACGATGCAATGAACCAATACGAATATGACAAATATTTGTATGACCAAACAATCCAAGAAATCAACGCTAAAATCGAGATTACTCAAGCTGAAGATAAAAACCTTGAATTGCGCTTGAAACAATTGGATACTGAACAAAACGCCATCCAGACTGAAATGGATGCAGTGGAAAAAGTAATCGAAAAGAACACGGAATCGACATTTAAGACATTCGGTTAGAGTAATGAATAGTGCATATTAAGCAGCTATTCAGCCTCTGACACGGATGAATCCGCGGGAAAGACTGCTTAACATACACTATTCATTAGAATAACTGAAAAAATTCCTTTCCCTTTTTCCTTTTTTCCCTATTGATTTTCCAACGACACGTAGAAACGGGTCGTTTTTTATTATCTAAAAGTAGAAAAAAATGAAGAGTTCAATTTAATTAATAAAAAACGACGGAAACAGGGTGATTGTGTATCCTGTCTACGTGCGTAGCACTTGATTTTCCAACGACTAACAAAAGTCGTTTTTTTGCAAACATGATGTTTGCATCAGTACTACTCTTCAATATTCAAATTGACGCCTGCATTAGGTGTTCAAGAATTTTTTCAATATTTTCGAAATTTCGGCTTTTGTAGTAAAGTAGGTCGGATTTACTAATCCGACAATAAATAGTGCCGCAATGGAGTATACCCCCTCCCCCTAACCCTGTCTTGGATTTGCTCCACGCTCACGGAGCCTCGACAAAAAGCCTGCGGCTTAGCTGTCTCGTTCCGTTCGCTATCCGGACTTACTCCGTATCGTCCGTCCGCAAATCCGCTCTCCCCCACAGAGGTCAATCTGGCGGGGCGAGGGAATAGAATTCCAATGTCTGGAGTCCTCCTGATGCAAACATCATGTTTGGGTGTTATTTAAACAAAATACCGACTATTGCGGCTGACATATAACATGTTAACGTTCCGCAGATTAATGCTCTAACCCCTAATCTTGCAAGGTTTTTACGCTGGTTTGGTGCTAATTCTCCGATTCCGCCTAATTGTATTGCAATTGAACCGAAATTTCCAAAACTGCATAGAGCAAAACACGCTATCAGATAAGCTTTATCAGACAATTGCTGTGGTAAATTTGTCAAATCTACATACGCAACCATCTCATTCAAAACAAGTTTTGTACCCATTAGACTCCCTACAGTTGTAGCCTCGTGCATAGGTACTCCCATAAAGAATGCAAAGACTGCAAATATTTTTCCTAAAATTAATCTTAGTGATAGTTGGGTCAAATCAAATGATGCAAAGTTTATGTGTAAATATTTTACGATGAAGTTGCCCAAGCCGCCTAAAAACCAATCTATCATTGCGACAAGTGCAACTAGCGCCAGAATCATTGCTATAACGTTTATTGCTACTTTCATCCCCTCTGATGCACCGGCTGAAATTGCATCAAATACATTTATATAAGGCTTTTTGCGTTTGCTGTAAGCAATTGAAAAGTCCTCGCTGGTTTCAGGAGTATGAGTTTCCGGATAAATTATTTTTGACAATACAAGTGCACCAGGCGCCGCCATTATTGATGATGCCAGCAAATATTGTGCAGGAATTCCAAGTCCTATATAAATCGGCATTGTAGCACCGGAAATACATGCCATACTTCCTGCCATAGATGCAAGAAGTTCTGAACGTGTAAGTTTTGCCAGATATGGTCTTATCATTATTTGTGCTGCTATTTGTCCGACAAAGGCACTTGCAACATTGGATAAAGCTTCGGCTCCTGATACTGACATAAGCTTATTCATAGCTTTTCCGAATATCGGCACCACGCGCTGCATAATTCCATAGTAATAAAGAATATTTACAAGTATCATCATAAATATTAAGGAACTCACTAGCTGGAGTGCGAAAACGTTTGCACCTGCCCCGAAAAGTTCCCCTAGTTTTACATTATCAATCAGATGTCCGAATACAAATGCTCCGCCCTCTTTTGCAAAATCAAGAATTTTCTGGATAAATAATCCGATGTTTAAAAACAGAGCACGTCCGAGCGGAACTTTAAAAACAAATACTGCAAGAAGTATTTGTAATGCAAAGCCTGTACCAACTGTTTTGTAATTGATAGCTTTTCTGTTGTTTGACATCAAAAATGCTATCCCGAATATTAATATAATCCCAAAAATTCCGAAAAATCTATCCATACGACCTCATATATTATTTACTTCCTCATTATACAAAAAAGGAGTATAAAAATACTCCTTTTTTCATAAAATGTATAAAAAGTTAATCTTATCTTACGCTGCAGCTGCCAGATCCGGTAAATCTTTTCTGTCAAAGCCGAGTTTGTCAGTGTATTCGAAGATTGGTCCTTGCTTATCTTTTTGTACCCAGCTGAAGTCGATTTCAAGATCATTTTGTACCATTTTCTTGTAATCTTCAGGTCTTTCGTAGTACATCTTGAGAGCTTCAACCAGCTTGTTGTAGAAAGATTCTTCGCTGACATGTGGTGCAAGGAATCCTGTTTTTCCGTCAACAATTGTGTCGTGGAATCCGCCGACATCTGTTGTGATGACAGGGGTACCTTTTGCAAAACATTCACCCTGAGTCAAGCCGCAAGGCTCATAAGTTGATGGTGCACAGAAGAATGTACTTGCTGCCATAATTGCAGGGTTTGGCATATTACCTTTGAGTGCGAGTACGTGGTTAAGACGTTCTTTATTTTTACCGTAGTCGCCGTTTTTCAAATCGTAGAGGTGCTGTAATTCGTCTGCAGCTTCAGCTGGTCCGCCGACGATAAAGAATGGCATTTTCTTACCAGGGAATACTTCATCCCAGTTGTCAAACAATCTGAAGATTGCGCCTTTCATGATTGACAAACCTTTCTGATTTGTTAATCTGTGAGCAAAAGAAATAACAGGTGCATCGACAAAATCCTGTTCAGATATATTGACATTATTTCCTACAACTTCCGGTTTATCAAGAGTACCGTCCATAATAGGTTTTACAAATGCGTTATAGAAACGACCTTTGTTTTCGCTTCTCAATTCCATAACCTTATCGATGCCTGTATTTTGGTCATATTCAGCAAGCTCAAGGTCTTTTACAAAGTTTTTATGAGAAACTGCTTTCATCTCAACTTTATTTTTATCAAGACCATTGATGATACCGCTGATTGTACCACTATTTTTGCGTCTTTGGAGCAGCGGGTACAAAATACCTGATTTCATAGGATCATTTATAACTTCGTTAGTGTAATTCTTGGATACAGGAACGAACCAGTCAGAAAGTGCTACACCGTTGAATAGGTGGTTAAAGTGTTTATCACCGGTACGGCGTTTCATTAATACGGTATTGCACATGTCATCGTTTTCGCCGGTTATTCCGCTGTGAGCATGTTCGGTGATAGCGATAGCGTAGCTGTCATATAGTGTATTAATAATGTTTTCAGTAACTCTGTTTTTGCTCAACAGAGAACCGCTGCCGGCATTTGAATTACCCTGACAGCTCAGGTTGTGTCCTATCATCAAGAGAGGCATATCTTTAAGAGCTTCAAATGTCTTTTTAGGAATTTCATTATAGTTATATTCCATTGGTGCGCGGTATCTCAGCAAGCTTGCCATTGAACCTGCGTGCCAATCGTTAAGTACCATTGAATTTGGTGCCTTAATTTTATCAAAAGCATCCTTATCACAAATTTTCAGGTTAGAAATACCTGTTTTAGGGTTTTTCTCGTTAGGATCTGTGAGAGCCATATTAACTTTAAGTTTTGCCAGTTTGTATACTGATTTTGTAAACAGTGCAAATCTTTCTGTTTCTTCTGCGTTTGTTGTGGAATCATAGATATTATCATTAAAGTAGTCTCTTGATTTTACAAATACAAGAGTTTTCTTTTTATCGCTGTCCGGAATACTTTCTTCAGTTACATAGTATTCAATTTTTTCAGGTTTAGTTTGACCGTTTCTGAATACGTGTGTTGTTGTTTCCGCAGCTTTTTTGAGATTGAATGTTTTGCCGTTATATGCATATTTATATTCGCCTTGCGGGTATTCAATAAATTCGGATTGATTTTTCTTCAGATACATTGGTATAAATGTAGGTGTATCAATGCCGAGTTTTTGGAAGTTATCCTGAATATCAACAGGAACAACACCTAAGCCGCCTGTTTTAATAGGAGCATATTCAGCGGTTAATGACCATGTTGAGGTTAATTCAGGGAATTTTTCTTTGTAAGCTTTTATGTCACGGACAGTTTGAGCTGCTGTTCTGTCTAAGCGGGTGATTGCTGCATTGTGTATGCTATCAAGAGCTTGAGCAGTTTTTTTGTTGTCAATTTTCTTCGCGTAGTCCAGTACCTGCAGGAGGTTAAGGTCAAAGTGTCTTACCGTATATTGCTGCATCAGAGGATCAAGACCGAGTTCTGTAGCTTTTATTGCATCTGTTGCGCGGTTATTTGCTTCATTAATTCTCTGGTCAAAGCTGTTTACGGTATTTTGAGCCCCATAAGCAGCATTTTTAGCTTCATAAGCAATGGCTTTTGCTTCGCTTGCTGCACCTGCTATGCCGTTTGCTGTATTGAGGGCTGTTTCTGATTTGTTCAGAATTTCGCTTGCTTTTTGTGATGCGTTAGTAATATCTTCTTCTTTATAACCGTTTTCTTTTAATTTTTCTTTATTATTTTTTACAAATTCGTTTATTCCGAGTGCAGAACCTATGCCTACAAATAAACTTGTAAGTACTGTGCTTGCAGGAAATGCATTATTTCCTGCAGAAGCGCTGCCTCCGGCTTCAGGTTTTGGCAGATTTATTTTAGAAACAGCTTCTTCAATTTTTTTCTCAATATTTAAATTTTTTACTTCATCTACAAGGGTTTGCATAGTTTTAGCGGCTTTAGCATTTGATTTTTTTGCTTGCGTGTAAACTACCGGGAGACCTATTACTGAAAGTAATAATGCTGCCGGACCGCTATATTTTTCGGCAACTTGTGCAAAAGATGATTTTTGTGCTCCATTTAGAGTTTTTTGATTGAAAGTATCAACCTGTGGCTGCGGCTGTATTTGAGGTGACGGCTGCTGTTGTACTACAGGTGTTGTTACCGGTGACGTTTGTTGTGGAGTCTCTGTCTGTTGAAATTTTTTGAACGCAGAAGAGCTTAAAAGGTTTGTGTTTGTTGTAATGTCGTTGCTCATTCGTTTACCCTTATTTTATATATGTACACACGCTTATGTTTAAAAAGCCGTAAATAATATTTTTTGCCATTGCAAAAAATTCTCCTCGTTTTTTGTTACAATTCTTTATTTATTTTTAATAAACACTAAATAAATGCAGATAAATTTTTGCACAAGAAAAATTGCCTGTCAACCCCTAAAATAGCGCGATTGGGTAATTGTTTCCGGTGTATAATTTACGTTTAATATAATTAATCTTTTTCATACTTCCAGCTATTCTTAATTCCAACGAGCCCGAAAGGGCTCTTTCTTTTATATCTACGGCATTCAGCTGTTTAAAATGTCTTTCATACACTTATTGGCTTTTTCTACCACAAAATCCATATCATTTTTTTCAATAATTAATGGTGGATTGAAATAAATTACATCACCGAGCGGTCGTAAAAGGACGCCGTTTTTAAGTGCTTTTTTATATATTTGATAACCGGTTCTTAATTTGCTGTCAAAAGGTTCTTTTGTTTTTTTGTCTTTAACGAGTTCTATTGCATTGATAAGACCGATGGAGCGGACTTCTCCGACATTTTTGTGAGGGAGAAAAGTTTCTTTTATTAATTCATTAAAATATTTAGCATTTTCGCATGCTTTTTCAATGATTTTTTCCTCTTCAAGAATATTCAACACTTCTATTGCAGCAGAGCATGCAAGCGGGTTGCCGCTATAAGTATGACTGTGCATAAAAGCTTTTCCGCTGTTGTAGTCTGCATAAAATGCGTCATAAATTTTCTGGGTAGTAACAAATATTGCCATCGGCATGTATCCGCCTGTAAGCCCTTTAGAAAGACACATAATATCAGGTGCTATACCTGCATGGTTACAGGCAAACATTTTGCCAGTTCTGCCATAACCTGTTGCAATTTCATCGGCTATCAGGTGAACATTGTATTTATTACAGAGTTCGCGAAGTTTTTTCAGATATAAAGGTGGATAAATTTTCATTCCTGCAGACCCCTGCAAGAGAGGTTCTACAAGTAGCGCACACGTTTCGTCTCCGTATTTTTCAAAAGTTTTTTCGGCATGTTCAATGCATTCACAATTACATTCTTCTCTATTTTTTCCGTAAGGACAGCGGAAACAGTCAGGACCTTGTATTCTTGAAATATCCAGCAGAATAGGTTTATAGATTTCTGAATACAAATCAACTCCGCCGACAGAAAGGGCGCCTATTGTTTCCCCGTGATATGCATCAGATAGTGCCATAAATCGTTTTTTCTGCGGATTTCCGGTCTGATAATGATACTGAAAACTTACTTTCATTGCTGCTTCTATTGCAGAAGAGCCGTTATCGGTGAAGTTAAATTTACACAGCCCTTCCGGCAGAACTTTTGATAATTTTTCACAAAGAGTTATTGCCGTTTTATGGCTGAAATTTGCAAAAATTACATGTTCAAGTGTATCTATTTGTTTTTTTACTGCAGCGTTTATTCTGGGGTTGCAGTGCCCTAAAAGATTGCACCACCACGAACTTACCACATCTTTATAAACATTTCCGTCAATATCATACAAATTTATCCCCTGAGCGTGGTCTATAACTATTGGTTTTAATTCTTCATAATCTTTCATTTGCGAGCAGGGGTGCCAGATGTATTTTAAGTCCTTTTCAGCCCAATCCATTTTTATATCTCCTTAAATATCGAAAGCAATGTATCTTTTTCTATCTTCAAATCTTTTGCATGTTTTTCCGCTGTGCCGATAACTTTTATTCCTGTAAGATTTTCTGTTTGAATAAGGTTATCCTGATGCATGAAGTTGTTTTCATCAAAATTATTCAGGATTATTCCTCTTACATTTATCCCGTGATGTGCGGCGTACTCTACAGTTAAGACGGTTGAATTTATAGTCCCGAGTCCGCCGTCTGCAACTATTATAACATCAAGATTAAGTCCTTTTATGATATCTTCCAGCAGAAGCTTTTTATCAGAAAGGTTAATAGGGCAGACAATTCCCCCGCAGCCCTCAACAAGCAGATATTCGTATTCTTGTTTTATTCTGTTGAAATCCTGTTTTATTTTATCAAGATAGATAAGGTTTCCTGTTCTTTCCGCAGCAAGATGCGGAGAAACAGCTTCTTCATAAATGTACGATACAACCTCAGTCGGATTTCGTTTTATACCGGCAGTTTCCAGTACAAAACGTGCATCTCCCGGAACTAATGAACCGTCAGAAGCTCTTTCCGCCCCGCTCAATGCCGGCTTGAAATACCCGCAGTTTAACCCGAAATCTCTCATCTTTTTTACAAGCAGTCCAGAGATAAAGGTTTTACCGATGTCTGTCCCTGTTGCTGTTACAAATATTCCTTTTGTCATAATCCCTCTTCTAAAACTATGCGATAACTCTTTTGAGAGTTATCGCATAATGTTTGATATTATTATTCTGATTATAGAGCGCCGCGATCAATAAAGTAATCGTAGTGTCTTACGTCATCATAGTTATTGATTACATCAGCATCGACTTCTTTTTTAGGCGCCGGTTTTGGAGCTGTGCTTCTGTTTCTTAGAAGTGCATCAAAGTTAGGTTCTAACGCAAGTTCAAAGTGGAATCTACCGTATTTTCTATCATATTCATAAGCGTTATTAACTAACGGATAGCCCCAGTATAATCTTGCACTTAAATCACCCGGCAATGCAACTTTCAAGCCTAAACCGATTGATGCTAAGAAGTAACTTCCGCCATAGATATCTTCACCTGTTCTTGCACTCGGGAATACGCCGGAGTGGTCGGCGAATAATGCACCTTTAACATATCTTCCGATAAACGGTATTTTTTCTCCTGAGCGAGGGCTGGTGATTTCTCTCGGCATAAGAGGGAATTCCAATTCACCGCTGATGAAGTATCCGTTTTTACCGATCATAATACCTTCATTATAACCTCTAACAGTCATCATACCACCGGTTTGGAATTGGTCTAAGTATGGAACTTGATCATTGGCTCTTCCCGGAATGACTTGATAGTTACCTCTTAAAATACCGATTACACCGTGCGAGAAGTCGTGTAATCTAACCGCACTACCATTAATTTTAAAGTAGTTTGATTTGTCATCAAATATTGGTGCAGCGTAGCCAATCCCCTGACTCAAATACCAGATACCGTATTTAGTATCTTTTCTCAATTGCAAAGCTGTTTCAACACTTGTTACTTCATCAAGTCTGCCAAGAACATCATCCAATTCCCAGAAGCCTGTATCAGATGTTACGCGTGCACGTTTGTAGTTTAATGATGAAACTGATTTCAACTCAAATCCGGGTTTTCTGATGAGTGGTTGAGAATAATACAAAGCATAGTTATAAGTTCTGCTCTTGATATTCATCCAGCTGTTATCACCGGCACCTACTTTTGCAAAACCTGAATAGAATCCGAAACCGATACGACCGTCACGTTTGTTAACAGGAACACTGTAATCAAAGAACGGGCTGACAGAGTATTTGCTGAAATATGTACCGATGTTCATCTGGTCACGGTATCCGAATAAACTGTCTGCCGTAATCATAGCACCGCCTCTAATCGGTCCGATTGATTGACGGCCTTGATTATCCATCATTAATCTTAAGTGCCATGGCAATTTTTCTTTTGTACTGAATTCAATATCCGTTGTATTCTTTTCTGTACCGGCTTTTAAGTTTGCAGTAAGGTTTACACCTTCGTTGTATCTGTTAAAATCCAGAATGTCTTTTTCCAAATCAACAATATCAAAGAGCTGGTATTGTTTTTGAGGCATTCTGTCCAGGATATATTTATCTTTTGTCCAGCGGTTATTTTCTACTGTGATATTACCGATTTTTGATTCAATAAGTTCAATGAAAATATTCCCGTTCTGTACAGTTTGTTCAGGTAAGAACGCTCTTGCCGTTACATATCCTTTTTCTGCATATAAGTGGTTAATTTCATCTATAGCCTTTTGGATGTCGCTGATAAATACATTTTTACCTACTAAAGGTTTTGTTATATTTGAAATTTCTTCCTGTGTCAAAATTTCTGACGGAGAAACTTCAATTGAATTTACAAAAACACCTTTTGTATCAATTTCTTCAATTGTAGCTTGCTGTGTTTCCGGGACAGGAACATCATTTTTGATAAGCTGATTACCGGCATTAGGGTCACGCTCTATTTTTTTACGTTCTTCATAATATTGATAATCTTCTCCAATACCATGATCACGCGTTTTATAACGTAAATCGTTTAAATCATTATAAGTACCACCGACTTCAGGTCCACCATGTTGATACAACTGATACTGTTCAGGAGGTAAATTTACAGGCAAACCGCCGGCTGCTAGTGTCGGGGCGGAGGCTGCATAAGAAAACGCACATAAGGCTGAGATACATAATATCGCCTTTTTAATATTTGTTGTTGAATTCGTCTTTTTCATGTTTATCCTTCTATAGAAAGTTAATATATTGATAGCTACATTTTTTATTGTTATATCTATAAAAACAAAAGAAAATATTTTTTGAACTTTTATTACAATTTATTAACAAAAATTTATTTTTTGTTAACATTTCTAGTTTGCCTGCTATTATTATAGAAGATACTAATATCTTTGTAAAGAAGTTAACAAAAAAATCCATCTAATGAATTACTTAACTTTTTTACGCCAGGAGAGACTAATTTCTATTATAAAAAAAGGAGAAAAACTTATGACAAACAAATTTAAATTTTTGTTAAGCGGGGTTGTTGCATGCACATTGTGTGCTTCTGTAGCTATGGCTGATACAACTGCGGCTCCTGCAGCACCGGCTCCGGCTTCTGTAGCTGTAGTTGACGTACAGGCTGTTGTTAACGCTTCACCTGCTGTTCAGGCTCTAAAAAAAGAACAGGAAGCTAATGCTAAAGACTTGATTACTTTCATCGAAAAAGCAAGAAAAGATGTTGCTGCTACAACTGATGAAAGCAAGAAAAAATCTCTTGAAGAAAAATACAACAAAGAATTGGTATCTAAAAGAGAAAAATATGAAAAAAATTATACTTCTAAGTTAGCTAAAATTGATGAATCTATCTCTAAAACAATTGCAGATACGGCAAAAGCTAAAGGTTATACTGTAGTTGTTGCTAAAGGTGCTGTTCTTTACGGCGGTACTGATTTAACTAATGAAGTTAAAAGCGCAGTTTCTAAAAAATAGTAAATTATAATTATACACAAAAACTCCGCTGGTAATTTTTATTACAGCGGAGTTTTTGTGTTGAAGAATTTATAAAATTAAAGCCTCTCTATTTTGAGAGGCTTTTTCTTTTTTTTTGTCTGTTAAACGTCCTTATATGAACCGGCAAAGCGGTCTGTGTAGACTGTGTGCAGAATTTCGTGAGCTTTATGAGAATTTGGATGTTCCAGAAATTCCTGATAAAGCTTTTGAATTGACGGGTTCATGTGGGATTTTCTTTGCGGAAGTTCGCTGTCTTCTTTATAAAGACCTGCTGCACGTTCTGCTTTTATTCTGCTGTCATCGCAGCTTCTCGGTTGTCCTCCGCCGTTGATACATCCGCCGGGACACGCCATTACTTCCAGCATCTGGAAGCGGGCTTTACCCTCTTTTATTTCTTTAAGTGATTTTTCAGCCTCTTTAAGTGTTGATACAACTCTTACCACAAGTTTTGTACCTTTGAGGTCAAGTTCTATATCGCGGCAGCGGTTTGTTGTTCCGCGCATCTCTTTTATGTCAACATCCTGCAGAATTTCACCGGTTGCAAATTCATAAGCTGTTCTCACTGCGGCTTCCGCAACCCCGCCTGAAGCTCCAAATATTGTGCCGGCGCCAGAATATTCACCAAACGGAGAATCTGCAAGTTCAGGTTC
>CALUTF010000056.1 GCA_944323595.1 Candidatus Gastranaerophilales bacterium
GAGACAACAAATGATGTGTTGAAAAAAATGGGTTATGAGGTAAGGTCTTCAGATACGTATCACTGGGGAAGTACTTCTGATTTCGATGGAATGTTAATGTTCAGTAAATTTTTACGGAAAAATGGTATGAAACCTGCATGGCACGGATATACCCCGAATGCTAAGATTGAAATGATCATGGAAGTGATTAATCTATTGGCAAATAAAGCAAACAGATGGCAGTTCCAACATTTTGAATGGGGAAGGGGCGATGTTATTTGGGATGCAAAAGAACTAATGCTGAATGCTTTAAAATACGTTGACGGGTATGCAAAAAGTTCCAAGCTGCCTATAAATTTTGATATTAAAACTCTTGTAAATATTATTGAAACTTCTAAAAATCCTCAGGAAGCTGTAAAATTGCTTCAGTCTAGAATGGGTATTTCATCCTACATGATGTCTAAAGAGTATATAGCAGCTCTGACTGATGAGAATGTATTTTCAAGTGTCAAATTTAACTTTGAGGCTATTGCAGACAGTCCTATTCTTCGAAAAATAGACAAATATGTTGCTAATTTTCTAGAAAACCCATCGGAAAAAACTTTTGAAGTGTTTTCAAGTCTATAACGAATAGAATTTGGTCTATTGGCAATCTAATTTAATTAATTGCAGCCATCGTCGAGGTTATCAATTTTACCGTCGTGGTCATTGTCTACTCCGTCGCTGCAGGAACCAATGGAATCTTTGCTTTCTGCCATTATGTTTTGAGTCAGCCATTTATCCGGAATTTTTACCCACAGGTAATTAAAATAGTCTCTGTAAAATTCTGCAAATTTTGTGTCTTCTATCAAAATCATGTTTTCATCATTACGGTTTTCACCACTGTTTGAAAAATTCATAGAGCCGATGCACGTATATTTATCATCAATAATTATAGTTTTCATGTGCATTTTACCTGCATAATTTTCAGCTTTTACAGGAATACCCGCATCACGCAGCAAATTATGTTTTGTATGTATCTGGTTTGAACTTGTGCCGTCAATGATAACTTTTACGTCTACGCCTCGTTTTTTGGCATTAATTAAGGCATCAGTAAGCCCCTGATGGGTTAATACAAATGTAGGAATATAGATATATTTTTGTGCGTTGTTAACAAGCGGAATTATTGCGTTAACTATTGTTTTATCCTGCGGAGAGAAAAAGACCGAAAGTGTAGAAGAGCCAATTTTTATATTCCTGTTATATTCAGTTTTATTTTTTGTAGTATGGAATTGTCCTGAAAACATTTGTTCAAACTCGTTTTGATAGAGTTTTGCTATATGCAGCGAGTTGATAACAGCTATGCTGTTTGCATTGAATCCGGAAAGACCTGTTCTGCTAAAATTCATTGACCCTGTAAGTACTTTTTTCCCGTCAAATATTATAAATTTATTGTGCATAAGATAATTGGTTTGAATTTTGCTCTCAGGATTGAAGTCCGTGCGGTAATCATCAGCAAGCGCAATTATTTTTTCACTGTCAGGGTAATGCCTGTCCTGCGGTATTTTTGTATCAGTTACTAATCTGATTTTAACACCGCGAGCCTTTGCTTTAGAAATAGCAGCTTCAACAACAGGAACGCTTTCCCATCCGTATGCTGCCATATCAATTGTCTCTTTTGTGTCGTTTATATTTTTAACGATTGTCCGGCATATTGTGCTTATGCAGTTTGAATCAGGTTTGAGCTGTGTAGTAAAATCTGTCAGGTATATTTGTATATCTCCGCTTGCAGAGATTGTCGGCACAGGTTTTAAAATATCTTCAGACTGGTTTGCGGTGTTTTTTCCGAGACAAACTTTACAGGGGACTGCGTTTGACAACAGCTGGCGCCTTGGGATTGTAGCAGTATCGCGCGCGGCCTTTGCGAATTTGCAATCAGGTGAATGATATTTGTTATTTCTGTGATTGAGAATTACCAGATCAAGGTTTCTTGCTTTTTCAAGCTGTTCCTTATAGCTTTCAGGGTTAAGCGGAGTATTATCTTTAATTGCAAACCCGTTTTGTTTTAAAAGCTCTGCGTAATCATTTCCATTCACTTCAATATTTGCAAATCTGCATTCAGGAGTTGATTTTTCTGTGAATTTAACTTTAACTTCTTTGTCCAGAAGCGTTTTAGATGCAAATTCTTCTGCCAGATAACCAAGCCCAATAAGTTCTTTGGTCGTTAATTTATTTTTAAATGCAAGCTCAGTTCTATCAGCTTTTATGTCTGATGTGTAACTTGTAATTTCAGGAATGCATAAAACTTCATTATCGTCTGTTTTTCTGTTTCCGTTCAAATCAACTTCAATTATTGTCGGTTCGTTTATTTTGAGTACGACATTTGTATTTTGTCTGAAGTTTTCCTCAAGACAAAATAAGCCGAGAAGTATTAATATAAATATTAATGTCAGTATTTTATTTTTCATTTAGATTTCTGTAGTTTGTTAAATCAAAGCCGCACCGGAATATTTTATCAGCTAAAAGCTTGTTCTGGCACAAATTGTACTCTTTTTTTCGATTGACCTTATCAGGAATAACAAAGCATTCAACGATACAGTCACCCTGTATATTGTTCAAATATTCTTCTACAAGCTGCGGTTCTAAAAAGCCTCTGTACAGTGTACCGATTGTTAAGTTATTTGTTTTTATTCCGTATTTTTCTGCAGTTTTCAAATTTTCTTTTGAAAAAGAATTTGTAATTAAAGTTTTGATTAAATTCACTGAAAATCTTAATTTTGTAACCTTACCAAACTCATGCGGGATAATAATTTCTTCTCTGGAAAGTCTTACAAAAGGTATATTATATTCAGATGCAAGTTTGCATACTATATTGAAAATTCTAGGTATAGCATGTACATTTCCGTTAGAATTAAGAGCATCAATTTTTTTTATCTCTGAAATTTTTTCTATCTGCGCACGAAATTCTTTTTCAATAGCAATAATGCCTTTTTTGTTTGCAGACATACTGTATATTGATGCATAAGTGTTATTAAATTTTCTTCTTCCGTCAGCAATAAAATCGCAGTTTGAAATTGCGTTTCCAAAAGAAATATTCAGATTTGCACAAATTCCGAGATGAGGACATTCCGGAAGAATTTCGTTTACCGCAGCGTCAAATTCTTTTCCGTTTGCGCAGATACCGGCCGAGGTGATTAAACCAGCGTTATAGCCGTCCAATACCCCTCTGTTAATGCCGTTATTAACCCCGAAATTGTCAGCATTTAATATAAATTTTTTGTTTCCCATCAACCATTCCCGTATTAATAAAGACCGTGCCACTGTCTATCGAATTTATCAATTAATGAATCAGAATCAATTTCCTCTTTTTAATGGTATAACACCCGCAAGGATTGCCTTAGTGCTGCTATGTTTCCATCCTGACACGGTTCGGCAGCTTACGCCGCTACACCCTTAAACGTCAACGAAAATCAACCCGTCAACATTAACCGCTAAACCCTCACAACAGGCTCTGCACCCCGCATTGGCTTCGGGTCGAGAGATTGCAATTCCCCGTGGAGCACGGTCATTTTTTATTATAACACAAAAAAATTCTAATCTACAAGTTTTGTGATAAGTACAGGTGCATTATTATAAAAATAAGGGAGTGAGTTTCCTGCGTCAGTATAACCAACCCAGATTACCCCGGGGTATGATTGTTTGTTGATTTCTCTTAATTTTTCTTCTACATTGGTAAATTTTGTTTTTGAAATTTTCAGGTTTGCAAGATTGCTTATATTTCCAATATTGATTATTGTGTAATCGCCGTTACTTGTCTGATGATAGTTTTTGGCTTCCTCAATTGCTTTATATACCCATTTAATTCTTCCGTTCTTCTTAAGATTTGACGGAATTTCCATTGTGTATATGCCTAATTCTCTGGCGTGCTCAACGAGTGCATTTATTGTTTTTTTGCCTTCAGCTGCATTTGGAGCTTTTAATATTAATCCGGATTTAAGATGGTCGCCGTAAATAAATTTTTCGTCTCCGTCCATTGCAGCACGTATCGGATAGAGCACTTTTTTCTTTAAAAATTTAGCCATATTTTTATATTTTAACTTGTTCAGACCCAAATTAGGATCGGAAAGCTCAATTACACTTTCCGGAACTATATTCTTCATTCTTAGTTTCATTAGTGTACCGATAACTGCAGCAAGTGCAAGCACACTAACTGTGATACGCAGACCTCTTTTGTCCAAATCTTTCATCTTAATAGATGGATCAGACTGATACAGAAACGGGTTGCTGATTTCAACTCTTTGACCGAATGCAGTGCTTCGCTTCGGATATATAGGATAGGAAACTTGTGAAACTTGCATGATGCTATTTTAAACCATAAAAATTTATATTTTTGCTAGATTGTTAACTTTTGTATATAAAAATTATTCTCTTACTTTAATCCGTCAGGGGAATGTTTTTTATTTGCACAAGGAATAATTTATAACTGAAAGGAGCTGCATTATGACAAAAAAATTAGAATTATACAGATGTAATATATGCGGTAATCTGGTTGAAGTTATTTTACCTGGTGACGGTGAACTTGTTTGCTGCGGTGAAGCAATGGAACATTTAAAAGCAAAGCTAAATGATGCTGAATCAAACGAAAAACATGTACCTGTTTTTATTGTAAATGAGCAGGGGAAAAATGAAATCCGTGTTGGCAGTACACCGCATCCTATGGAAGAAAGTCACTATATTACTTTTATAGAGACTATTTCTCCTGATTATAACAGGGCAGAACTTCAGTATCTTCATCCCGGTGAAGAGGCAAAAATGATTATTGGTGAAAAACTCGGAAAAACCCTTGCACGGGAATTTTGTAACATACACGGTTTATGGGAGGGACAAAGTGATTAGTGATAAAGTCAGAAATATCCTTAATGAACAGATTAACAAAGAATTTTATTCCGCTTATTTGTATCTTGCTATGTCTGCTTATTTTGATGAAATTGGTCTTTACGGTTTTTCTAACTGGACCAAGGTTCAGGCACGAGAAGAAGTTGACCACGGGATGATTCTTTTTGATTATATGATTGACAGAAATACAAAAGTTGAACTTATGAATATAGATACGCCTGATTCAGATTTTACAAGTCCAATGCAGGTTTTTGAAAAAATACTAGAACACGAAATTAAGGTTACAGAAAGCATAAATCGTGTTGCAACGCTTTCCGATGATGAATGTGATCTTGCAACAAGAAATTTCATAAACTGGTATATAGCAGAACAGGTTGAAGAGGAGGCATCAGTCAGGGATGTTATTTCCAAACTTGGTATGTTTGGGGAAGAAAAGGCTTCTTTGTATCTTTTGGACAATGAGTTTAAAGGGCGTACATACAGCGCTCATTCATACAAATAGTTTTCTTAACTGCATAGTTTTTTCAAGGC
Organism: Candidatus Gastranaerophilales bacterium; assembly: GCA_944323595.1. Lineage (GTDB taxonomy): Bacteria > Cyanobacteriota > Vampirovibrionia > Gastranaerophilales > Gastranaerophilaceae > CALUVN01. The sequence goes on from CALUTF010000056.1 coordinate 5,386, forward strand.
GTCTTTTGACGTCTTTTTTTTATTGAAAAATAGCTAATATTGCGATTTTGTAATCAATTTGTCCGAAATTACAAAATATTTTAATATATAGGTATGCATAAAGGGAAAATTGTAGTAGTTGATGATGAAAAAATTGTCACCTCCGCTTTTAAAACTCTTTTAAAAGTTGAGGGATACAAGGATGCTGCATTTTTTAATAACCCAAAAGAAGCCGTAGACTATTTAAAAACGGAATCACCTGATTTGATTATATCTGATTTCATGATGCCGGAAATGAACGGATTGGAATTTTTAACTGAAGCCAAAAAATTACATCCTGAAACAAGTATGATTTTATTGACGGGATATGCTGATAAAGAGAATGCTATCCGTGCTATAAATGAAGTAGGATTGTACAAATATATTGAAAAACCGTGGGACAATGATGATTTGCTCATGAATATCAAAAACGGTATTGAGCGCAGTCATCTTTTGTCAGATTTAAGAAAAACTATTGCGGAACTCGAAGAGGTAAAAACTAAACTGCAGGCATATTCAGAAAATCTGGAAATACTCGTCGCCGAACGTACCGCAGAACTTACTGAGGCTAATGCAAAACTCAGCGGTATAGTAAACTACTGTGCAGACGGAATAATAATTATTGATAAAAACGGCTGCATTATTCAGGTTAACCCTGCCTGCGAAAATATAATCGGTCTGTCCCAAAAATCTCTTGTAAAAATGAGGTTTCAGGAAATTGCGTATTCGCACAAACCTGAGATGAACTCTTCTGCGAATAATACCGGCGGTATTTTCGGGCTTAATGCAGACAAGAGTGAAGTTATACTGCGTGACTATTTTATTGTAAACAAGCTAAGTAAAGAGCATATACCTGTTGAAATAAGTTTTGCGGCTATTTCTGCCGAAAATTCTATGCCTGAACGCTATGTTGGAGTTATTCGTGATGTAAGTGTTCAAAAAGAAACCGAAAAACTCCGTGAAGATTTTATAGCAACACTTACACATGATTTGCGCACCCCACTCCTTGCTGCAATACAAACACTTAAATTTTTCCTTGAAGGCGCACTCGGCGAGTTGACGGAAAAGCAGAGAGTTCTCTTAAATACGATGCTTGGCAGTAATGAAGATTTATTGGGACTTGTTAATGCTTTGCTGGAAGTTTACAGGTTTGACAGCGGTAAGCTTGAATTATGCAAAACCTCTTTCAATATTAAAGATCTTGTTGAAAAATGTTATGATGAAATCAAGCCGCTTGCCCAAAAAAAAGAAATTGAATTTATCTTAAATTGTGAAATACCTGATGATAACGAGATTTATGCAGATAAATCAGAGTTAAAGCGTGTAATCATAAATCTTTGCGGCAATGCAGTAAACTATACTAATAAAGGCGGACGGATTGAAATTTTAACTAAAATTCAATCCGGTGATTTGATTTTTTCAGTTACTGACAATGGCAACGGCATTCCAAAAGAAGATTTACCACTTTTATTTAAGCGTTTTTCTCAGGGAACAAGCAGAAAACGTTCTACCGGTACGGGACTAGGACTTTATCTTTCACGGCAGATTATTGAAGCTCATGGCGGAAAAATCTGGGCTGAAAGCAAACTGGATAAAGGCAGTGAGTTTTCTTTCCTTTTAACCGGTGTTGCAGATTTTAAAAATAAAACAGAAAGGCAGAAAATAAATGGTTAAGGTGTTAATTGTTGAAGATCACGATATGGCAAGAATGGGACTTTCGGTGATTCTCGGAAATAACCCTAATATAGAAATTGCCGATATGTCTGCTGACGGTCAGGAGGGTGTTGATAAGGCTTTGTCACTTGAACCTGATGTTGTTATTATGGATATTGGACTTCCTACTATTGATGGCATTGCGGCAACTAAAAAGATAAAATCAGCTAATCCTAAGATTAGGGTTTTGATGTATACATCAAGAGAATCGGAGGATGATATTTTTGACTCTTTTCAGGCCGGTGCTGACGGATATATTACAAAAGGTGCAACAGCAGAGCAGACTGTTGCTGCTGTACTGGCTGTCGGCGAGGGAGCTGCATGGCTTGATCCTGCTATTGCAAAAGTCGTTTTGACAAATATCAGGCGTTCTACTGAATCCCAGACAAGACGTGGAGAAATAAATTATGCCCTTGGTAAAAATCTTTACGGACTGACCGAAAGAGAAATGGAAGTTCTTGCATTAATCGTTGACGGGCTTACGAATCCACAGATTGCAGATAAACTTGTTATTACATTGTCAACTACCAAAACACACGTACACAGCATATTACAAAAATTATATGTGGAAAGCCGCTCCAAAGCGGTTGCTATGGCGATGAAAGAAGGCTTGGTCTAAGCTATGGGTAAAAAGTCGGCTTTAATTCTATTAACATTGTTGTTTCTGTCTGCTTCCAATCTGACTTTTGCTATTCCTGATTATGAGGATATAAAATTCAATATGGGGAATAGCATTGATGATTTTAAAGATAACGTTGATGATGTCAAGGATAAAGTTGATGATTTCAAAGATGATTTTTCGGACTTTAAAGACGGTATTCAACTGAATATCCCTAATCCTTTCGAGCCTGACATGCGAAAAAAAGAAGCTAAACATAAACATCAGGTCGAAAAACAGGAAGCAAAAGAAGAATATGAACGCAAACGTGAGGAAATCCGCCCGTCAGGCTTTATGACAGTAGAAGAATATGAGCAGCGTTCAATGGCGGTTGACCACTCTCAGGATGAAATAGAAATTCCTAAGCCTGAAAAAGAATCTGACATGAAATATGTTCCGCAATATACTTATAAGATTGTGAGATATAATAATCCTCCGGGAACACCTGAGCTTTCGATAAAAAAGAAATTTTATACAATGAAGCACATGAATATGCAGGGTATTGCTTCACCTGATTTTACAAAACTTGTATATCCGGTTGTGTATTACTATGCAAACGGTGCTTCTGTAGCGTGCGAGCTTTTTGTTATTCCTCTTGATGAGAGTGAAACCAATTTAAATAAATTATTAAAAGCAAATGTCAAGCGCAGACTTCCTGACCCGATTTTATCTACAGACAGAACTATTGATAATGCTCTGACTTTTAGAACTCTGACGCCGATTGATTTTTCTCAGGACGGAAATCTTCTGCTGGTAAAAGAAAAAATTGGCAGCAGTGCTGATGGTATATGGCAGACTAATGCTATTGTTTACCACTTTGATACAAAGGTTTCATACGATTTGGTTGAAGTCCGTGATGCAATAATGTATTACTGGAAAGAAAATAAAAGTCTTGATCTCGCTGATAAACGCTGGGATATTTACCCTATAGGATTTGATATTAATAATCCGGACAGAGTGATTGTACAGGCTTATGGATTTACCGGTGACAGACCGGTATTTCTCGGAACATGGAGTATTGACAGTAAAGGAGAACAATCTCGCCTTGAAACATTTGTGAATGCTGAAAGCCGCGTAAGTATGAACGGTTTTAAACTTGTTCAGGACGGTGTTGTTAATCCTGGGGTATCTGAGGCTGAAGAAAAACAGCTTCAAAGATTTGAACGGGAAAAAGAAAAGGCTAAAAAACAGGAAGAAAAAGAACAGCGGGATGCCCTCAAAGAAGAGTATAAAGCTAAAATTCAGGCTTTGGATGAAAAATATTATGAAGAGCAGCACAATTTCAATCTGCAGCAGCGCGTAAAGGGTTCAACATCGGATAATGATGCTGTTGAAGCTTATGAACAGCTGAAAGCTCAAGAGATCCAAAAATTCCTTGAAAAACAGGAAAAACTAAATGCTAAAGAGCAGCAGCGCATAGAAAAATTGCTTAATGAAGCTCAAAAATATCAGGATGCTGCAGATGCTATTGAGGTGCCGGCTCCTGAATTGAGTGAATAAGGGAAAGCTTTTCTTCTCTTGATAATTTCTTGATGCGACGTTCTTCTTTCATGGCGTCAGATTTTGTCTTAAATTCTTGAGTGTAGACAACTTTAACCGGCTTGTGCGCTCTTGTATATTTTGCACCATGCCCGCTTTTGTGAACTTCAAAGCGTTTATTCACATCATCAGTGTATCCGCAGTAAAGAGTGTTATCTTCCGTTAAAAGTATATAGACATAGTAACTTTTATCCATAATTATATTTTTAATCAAAAAAGACGGTTATAAAACCGTCCTTTAATGTATCTTTTCTTTATTTCTCTTATTTTACATCCTTTGTGTATTAGCAGAATGATGAGAAACCACCTGATGAACCTGATGATGCACCTGCGCTGCATCCTGCTGATACTGCACATCCGCCTGCACTTATTGTTGCTACTGCAGATGAAAAATTACTTAAAAACCCGCCTGCTGATGAACTGCCGTCTGTGCAGTTTGCATAGCTTGCATAATCTACTGAAACAGGGCTGCTTGTTGTAAATGTGTCGTAAGAATTCATTGCCAGATAGTCAGATTTTTGACCCATTGGCATTAAAGCAAGTGATCCTGCTGTTTCTACTGTTTCTACAGGTTTATTAGCGTTGTTAACTCTTTCAGCTTGTTGTTGTCTTGTTGCTACGTTCATTAACTGCTCCTTAATTGCTCTCGTGTTACTTACATATATATAAACTATTTTTATTTCTCTGAATTTCAGCATGTGTTTTTTTTGTTACATTTGTTAACATACTCCTGTTATATGTCAAAATTATTTATTTACGGATTTATAATATAGAACACATGTGAAAAGAAAGAGGTATTATATGCGCGTTAATCCTGTTATGCAAACAAGAGTTAATTTTCAAAGAAATAATAATCAACAACAAGTGTCATCACCATTAAAAAATGCAGCAAAGGCGATTGTAGTTGTACCTTTTATTATGCCTGTGATGATTACTGCATGTGACGAAGACCCTGTTGATATTGATATAGACAGAACACATGATATCCATGTAACTGATTCGGTTAACAGTGATTCTCATCATGACCATATTGAAGCAAAAGCCATTGATTTCAACGATGCTGCGCTTGATATAATCGGTTAATATAAATCCTATGGCTGATTAAGTTACATCAATAGATTGATGAACTCTCCTATCCAAGCTTTTATCATAGTAGTGTGAAAAAAGTTTGATTAGGGGAGAGCTTTTGAAAAGGATAATATTTTTAATTAAATTTGTTTTTATATTTGCATT
>CALUTF010000057.1 GCA_944323595.1 Candidatus Gastranaerophilales bacterium
AAAGTTGAAATTCAGGAGAATGACTTTGCAAAATTGCGCAACGGTAATCCGATTGTAAATAAAACTAACAAAAGTAATGATTTTGTAATTTTGATTTATAATAATGATATTAAAGCCATTGGCTTTAGAGATAATGATAGAATACTTATGAAGAAAGTGTTTAGTTGAATTATGAAAAAGTTATTAATTTTATTAATGTCTTTAGTTATAACCGGCGGCACAACTTTTGCATCCCAGAGTGCCTATGTTGCTTGCTCAGCACCTTATGATCTGTCGTCAGGCTTAAAGAAAACACTTGCAAACGCCACAGGTTCTAATCTGATTGCGCAGCAGGTTGCACAGTCTTTAATTAAAAGACAGCTTAAAAAAGAATCAGGTGAAAAATTCAAAGTAAAAGTAAGTTCATACAGTATGGCAGATTTGAAAGCCGGCAGATTTAAATCACTGGACATTTCCGGTGAAAATCTTGATTTAGACGGAGTATATGTCTCTTATATGGACTTTAAAACCCTTTGTGATTTTAATTATATAGTCTTTGATAAGAATACAAATTCAGTATTTTTTAAAGAATCATTTCCAATGAGCTATTCAATCGTTATGAATGAAAACGATATAAATAATACAATGAATTCAAGTGCATATTCCAAGCTTATCCGTGATGTTAACAAACTCGGGTCTGCAATGAATCTTTTTAAGATTAACGATACGCATGTAAAAATTCATAATAATCAATTTTTCTATATTTTCGATTATTCTCTTCCGTTTTTAGGCGGTCATTACAATATGGTTGTAGAAGCTGATTTGAGAGTTGAGGACGGCAATATTGCTTTTCAGAATACTAAAATAGCAAGTAAAAATTTCCGCATTGATATCAGTCAGCTTGCAAGAGTGTTAAATTATCTTAACCCGCTTGAATTTTCTCTGAATATACTGGAAAATAATAATACAACGATGAATGTAAGAAATATATCTCTGGTTAATAATGCAATTAATGTTCACGGAACGTTAGTTGTTGATAAAAATACGGTAAAAGAACAAAAATAAGGGTAGAAATTATGAGTATTGCTCGAAAAATTGTTACAGGTGCACTGCTGATAGCAATCGGCGGTTTAATTACATATGCTGCATTGAAATATTTTAACTTTGGACATGATATAACAGGTTCTGATATAGAAGTTTCAGAACGCACAACGACGGAAGAAGAAGCCGATCCGGTTCAGCCGCAGATGCCTGCCCAACAAAAAGTTTACGTAAATGTGTTTTTTATCGGACAAAACGATAATAAAGAAGAAGTTTATAAAGCTGTAAAACGACAGTATGATGAAACAGTTGACGGTTCAAAGATTAAATACGCTATAGAAAGTCTTGTTGCAGGTCCGCGACCGAATGAACGTGAAAAAGGTGTATATTCCGAAATTCCGTCAGGCACAGAAGTTTTGTCAATTAAAGAGTATCCTGATAAAGTCGTAATTAATCTTTCTGCGGCTTTTGAAACAGGCGGCGGTACTGACAGCTTGTACAAAAGATTATATCAATTGATAAAAACCGCAAAGCGTAATACCACATTACCTGTTTATTTGTATATAGAAGGACAAAAAGCTGATGTTATCGGCGGTGAGGGGATTATGTTGAATCAGCCGCTCAATGATTCATCTCTTGACGGATAAAATATATATGGAAAAAAATTTAGATTACTATTTGAATTTGGACTGGACACTGATAGAGGGCGAAGACCTTGATTTTGAGGGTAAACCCTACCATTATATTGAAATAAAAGAAATTCCGAGTTTTGTATTTTGTGCAAAGTCTATTGAAAAAGCCCGCGAAAATTACAAAAAACAATTAAAATTAACACTGATGGTTATGCTGGAAAGCGGTGAGCACATAATTGAACCGGGAGAAGAAGAGGATGAACCTGACTGGGAAAGTCTATGTCCTTAATAAATAATATTTAAAAAGCTTATGCTTGGAATTGCATAAGCTTTTTTATCAAATTTAAATTTGGGTTTATTCTTTATTATAGGCTTTAGCATATTGCGGGTTAACAGCAAGCCATTTGAATGCTTGTTCTTCTGTTTCCGGAATATCTATTACAAAAGTTCCGCCGTATCTTCCGCGGGAAAATACAAGATACCCCTCTTTTGCAAGATTATGGAAAGCTTTTCTTATTGTATTCGGACTCAGGTTGAGTTGTTTTGAAAGTTCCTGTATTGACGGCAAACGCTGCCCTATCTGATAGTTTTCACTTATCATCTTTTTAATGTGATCTTGCGTTTTTTCATAATAATAAAAGGCAGTGTCAGTGGCTTTTGCAAAAATAGATGTTTCTTTCTTTTCGTCACCGTTTTCATTGTCAGGCATTCTTAAAACAGTAGTGCCGTATCTTCCTCTGCGAGCTAGTAAAATTCCGTCATCAATAAGCATTTTTAATGCATCATGGATGGTTTTTATGCTTGCTTTCAATTCTTTTGAAAGCTCTGCATGCGGCGGCATTTTATCACCTGGTTTTAGATTTTTGTTTATATATGCTTTCAAGTCGCTTTCTACTTTGTCAACAAGAGTTTCGTTTGCGGTTTCTGCAAGATCCGGAATAATTTCAAAATCACGGGACAGCAAAATCCAGCCGTTGTCGTTTCCGTTTCTGTATTGATGTTTTATTATTCCCATCTGTGTTAAATGCTCCATCGCAAGGCGGGTTGTATTTGTTGAACAGTTGATTATACCTGCGATTACACGTGAGGACGGGATAGATGAACCAACTTCGATTTCATTTCTTTCTATAAATTTTTTGATTTCGTTAATGGCAATTTCACGTTTTGATGTGAGTTTTCTCATCTTTTTAACACGATTTTCAGGATTTCTGATAATCGTACCTATGCATTGTTTAGATTCAACAAAACCGTTATCTTCCAAAATACGTAATGCATTTTGAATTGTTCCTATACTTACACCAAGAAGATATGCCATATCCGGTTTAGAGGGCAGGAGAGTTTTTTCGTCAACCTGACCTGATTTTATGCTTTCTGTTATCAACTCCATAAGCCATTTGGCAATTACTTTTGATTTTGATTCAAAACGATTTTTCAAGTCAGGAACCGGTTTGGTGATTTCTTCAACTTTCATTTGTTTTAAATCTGCTTTTGACGGTAAAATATAATCGTTCATAACACTACCCTTTTTTATATATTATTACACTATTTATAAAAAAACATCAATTCTTTTTTTGCTATTTTGTTACGAAACTTTAAATTTAATTTTTTAACATACAAAAGCCTCCGATAACGGAGGCTTCTATATTTGTCCCAAATTTTTAATGTGTGCCGGATTACTCAAGCATTTCTTCTAGCAGATTTGCATTTTTCACTGCATTAGCAGATTCACGAACTCTTTGTTTGTAAATGTAAGTTCGCAATGCTTCTCTAATTAGTTCGCTTCGTGAACGGTTTTCTCCGTCTGCAACCTGATCAATTTTGTTCAAAAATTCTTCCGGCATAGAAATTAATACTCGCGCCATATGTTCTCCTTTTCGTTCTAAATTAGATTGTTCACGCTATACTATATTAAAAACATTCTTATTGAAAAAAGTGCTAAATTTTAAATATAAAATATATACTAATTTTTAAAACCTTGATGCCGCAAGGTTTTTAGATAAAATAATTATGTTTACAAAAGTTAATACTTGAAGAGAAATAATTCCTGTTAATTGCTTTACATTCAGGGATTTTTAATATAATATAGAAAAAGAGGTGTCCTTATGGAAGCGCAGAAACTTAAGTATAAACGTATATTATTAAAAATAAGCGGAGAGGCATTACTTGGAGATCAACAATTTGGCATTGATCAAAAACCTGTTATGATGATTGCAGGTGAAATTAAAAAGGCAAGAGATTTAGGCGCAGAAGTTGCTGTTGTAGTTGGCGGCGGGAATATTTTCCGCGGTATGAAAAATTCATCAAAACTCGGTATGGATCAGGTATCAGGCGATTACGTCGGTATGCTCGCAACGGTTATGAATGCAATTGCGCTTCAAAGTGCATTTAAACAGCTTGATGTTCCATGCCGTGTTCAGAGCGCTCTGGCGATTAATCAGGTCGCTGAACCTTATATAAGACACCGCGCAATTCGACATCTTGAAAAGGGCAGAGTAGTTATCTTTGCGGCAGGTACGGGCAATCCGTTCTTTACTACCGATACTGCTGCTGCTTTAAGAGCTTCCGAGATTAACGCGCAGGCTATGTTAATGGCTAAAAATGGCGTGGATGGTGTTTATACGGATGACCCGAATACTAATCCGGATGCAAAAAAATTAGAGAAAATATCTTATGATGATATTATAGTAAACGGTTTGAAAGTTATGGATACGGCTGCCTGCGCGTTATGTAAGCAGAATGCTATTCCTATTGTTGTTTTTGATTTTCTGGCAAAAGACGGTTTGTGCCGTATATTGAACGGAGAAGAAATCGGTACGTATATAAGTTTATAGTTTATAAGAAAGAGGTAAAAGATGTCTGAAGCATTAGAAGAATTATTCTTATTTGGTGAAGAAAAAATGGAAAAAGCTATTTCCCAGTTGAAGCGTGAATTTGCGTCAATTCGTTCCGGCAGAGCTAATCCGTTGATTCTTGATAAAGTTATGGTTGATTATTACGGAGTGCCTACACAGCTCAGACAAATGTCTCAGGTAACTGTATCCGAGGGGACTACTCTTGTTATCTCTCCTTTTGATAAATCAACTATCAAAGATATTGAAAAAGCAATTATAAAAGCAGAATTAGGTATTACTCCTAACAATGACGGTGTATGTATCCGTTTGAACTTCCCGCCGCTTACAGAAGAAAGAAGAAAAGAAACAGCTAAAGAAGTTAAAAAAATCGGCGAAGAAGCTAAGGTTGTTGTTAGAAATGCACGCCGCGATATGGTTGATGATTTGAAAAAACTTGAAAAATCTGAAAATCTTCCGGAAGATGTTGTTAAAGATAATCAGGATAAAATTCAAAAACAAACAGATAAATATACAGGAATTATTGATTCTTTAGTTTCAGAAAAAGAAAAAGAGGTTTTGACTGTATAATGACGGAAATAAAAGGCTTAAATAAAAACGCAACCAGAATGTTGACAGGCTTTATTCTCGGAACTATTGCAATGTCTTGTATTCTCTACGGCGGGCTTGCTATATTGCTGCTAGTTCTGGTATTTGTATTTTTTGCTTCTAAAGAGTATGTCAAGATTTTGGAAAATAAAGGTTTTTATCCAAGCCTTAAATTAATATTTCTTGCAGAAGTATTTCTGGCTGCAATAGCCTATTTCCAAAGATTTGACCTTGTTGCTTTAGCACTCACTGTTTGTTCTATAGGTGCATTTATGTGGGTGCTTTTCAAAGGTCGCCAGCCTTATATTGCAAATGTTGCAACTACAATTCTCGGATTTGTATATGCGGGCTGGTTCCCCCTCCATCTTTTATTTTTAAGAGATTTATCAAGTCCCCAGTTTGACAGCGGACTTGGATTTGTCGTAATGATGTTTGTTTCAATTTTATTGACGGATATCGGTTGTTATTATGCAGGTAGACATCTTGGAAAACATAAGCTTGCCCCTGTTGTAAGTCCTAATAAAACTATTGAGGGTTCTGTCGGTGGTGCTATTTGTGCCATTATCGGAGCTCTTGTAATAGGTGCATTTCTTGGGCTTGAATGGTATCTGTCTTTTATATGCGGACTTTTGTGTACTATTTTTGCACAAATTGGAGATTTGTCGGAATCCTTGATTAAGCGGGATGCAGGTGTTAAAGATTCCGGTGATACTCTCCCCGGTCATGGCGGTTTTTTGGACAGAACGGACAGTTTTATTTTTACTATTCCGGTGATGTATTATTTCTGTAAATATTTTATTTTTACAGATCAAACTATTATTGATATTATTAATCTTTTTAAAGGACTGTTTTAATGAATTTTGATAAAACGGCAATTGAACAAATTTTTGGAATTCCTGTGATAAATTGTGAGAATTTCAGAAGAGCTGTTACGCACTCATCTTATACAAAAGAAAATGAAATGCATTTTATTGAATGTTACGAGCGTCTGGAGTTTCTCGGCGATGCCGTTTTAAAACTGACAATTTCAGATTGTTTGTTTAACAAATATCCTGAATATACTGAGGGTGAATTGTCCAAAATTCGTTCTATTATTGTGTCGGATGCGGTTCTTGCCGAGATAGCCAAGAAAAACGGGCTTTCTGAACTGATTATTATGAGCAGGCATGAGGAAAAACAGGGATGCCGTAAGCTTGAATCTGTTTGTGCCTGTGCCTTTGAAGCTGTTTTGGGTGCATATTATCTTGATGGTAAATTCAATGAACTTCTGGAATATATTAAATCCGAATTTGCATGTTATATTGATGAAATCAATCAAAATGCATCAAAGTATAATGCTAAGGCGGTTTTACAGGAATATACACAGGGACTTACAAAAGAAACTCCTGTGTACAGAGTTGTAGCTGAGATTGGACCTGCTCACAAAAAAGAATTTGAGGTAGAGGTTTCTTATCAGGAAAATGTTATTGCAAGAGCCAGAGGCAAATCTAAAAAAGAAGCCGAGCAGAAATGTGCTTATGAAGCTTGTAAAATATTAGGAGTTATAAAATAATGTCTGATATTATAATTTCACCCTCTATTTTATCAGCTGATTTTGCAAACCTTGAGCGTGATATCAAACGCGTTGAAGAAGCTGGTGCTGATTGGCTTCATATTGATGTTATGGATGGACATTTTGTGCCGAATATCACCATCGGTGTGCCCGTGACGGCTTCTATTAAAAAAGTTGCGGGTATTCCTCTTGATGTGCACTTGATGATTGAAAATCCCGCTAAATATATTGAACCTTTTGCCAATGCCGGTGCTGATATTATTACTTTTCATTATGAGGCTGTTGATGATGGTAAAGTTAAATCAGTTATTGAACAAATAAAATCATTTGGTTTGAATGCAGGTTTATCAATAAAACCAGCGACTTCTCCTGATAAAATTATTCCTTTCCTCCAATATTTGGATATGGTTCTTGTTATGACAGTTGAGCCGGGATTTGGCGGACAAACTTTCATGGCTGATTGTGCAGAGAAACTTCCTGTTATTAGAGCAAAGGCGCCGGAAACATTAATTTTGCAGGTTGATGGCGGAATTAACGATAAAACAGGAAGAGTTTGCACTGAATTGGGTGCAAACTCTCTTGTCGCAGGTAATTATATTTATAAGTCAGCGGATATCAAATCCGCAATTATGTCATTACGTCAAGCCTAGTCGTTCTTTTCGTTTAATAATTTCATTCGGATCTGTTACAATTTCAGACGGGTCAGCTTGAGCAATTTGGGTTTCGGATTCATCAGGTGCACTTGCTGTGCGTGCTCCGCCTTTAGCCGCTGCTATTTCGTCACCTGTTTGTGGTGGTTGTTGTTCTCCGCCTCCATCGCTTTCTGTTCCAGTGTCAATATTTCCTTCTGAAGCAACGCCCGATGCTTGTTGGCCTACTGTTTGAATTGATACGCCGTTTGCATCAGCAGCTTCCTGAGCTATTTGTGCACCTTGCTGACCGACTGTTGAGGTTTCTGCACCTTGTTGAACGGCTTCTCTGCCGACTTTACGTTTGCCGCCGAGTCCCAATAAACCTCCAAAGAAATTGCCAATGTCTTGCATTGCACCGACAATACCTCCTTTGTTACCTAGAAGTTCATTTCCTATTGCAACGGTTTCGGCACCATAGTCTTGGGACAATTGTGATACTGACGCCCCTTCATTGACAATGCCCTGAATATCGCCTAGTTGGTCGCTCAACCCCTCAAGCTGTGCGTTTGCTGCATTTGCCAGTGCTCCGGCTACTGCCTGCAGACCTTTTAATTCACCTTTATCTTCACGGCTGCCAAAGATTTTTGTTTTAATATTATCTTTTTCTGATATCTGAGCATTAATTTGGTCACTTATTGCCTGTAGTTGTGTTTTTGTTTGATCAGCAATTTGTTCTGCATCATCATTAATCTCTTGAGTTTGGTTTAATAATGGTGCCATATTTTCTATGGATGCGAGAGTTTGTTCTTCTTTATCTTTACTTTCTGTGATAAAGATTTGTCCTTGTTGTTTCAGGCTTACTCCGCTTTCACCAAGTTCAGCACGGAAGTTTTGTGCTGAGTTGCCGGCACCTTCCTCGCTAACTTCTCCGTTTGCCATCTCGTATGTAACGTCGTCTTGAACATTCATTGCTGCGGACATTTCTTCTGCCCATCTAAGGTATTGTTCAGGAACCTCCTGACCTTCTTCTTCGTAACTAAGAATTTCGTCAGCAGTGCAGCTGCCCCAATTTACTACCATTTGCTGCTGCTGTTGCTGAATAGGTAATCTAGTGACGTCATAACTGTTTGCCATGTTTCATCTCCTTTTATACGTATTAAGTTTTTTAGGTATTTGTATTTAACTACGGAATTTTTCGCGATAATCTTTAATTACTTTTTTATCATATCGCCTGAAAAGCTTGTGTATAAACTGTTTTTCTCGTTTTTACAATCTGTAATAAATACCATTATGTAACGAAATGTAACAAAATTTATATAAATTGAATATAAAAAGTCAATAATTTTTTAAAGGAATTTTTTATATATATACGAGAGCGAAATAAAGAAAAGAGAGGTTTAAAATGGCAACAATGTTATTATTTGAAGCTGTTAGCGAAAAATATAAAGAAACTTCCAAAGCATTAAGCGAGGTTAAGTTGAATGAAAAAGTTGTCGTTAGAAAAACCCTTGTGGAAATGATGAGACAGTCATTCTTCCACGGTCCAAACAGATACGGAAACAACTTTATAGCGTAATCGTTGGAAATCAAGTTTAAAAGGAAACATAAGGAATGATAGGATAAGGATTTAAAAATTAGGATAGGATGGAATTATAACGGACCGGCAATTGCCGGTCTTTTAATTTTTCTTAACAATCAAGTAAAAATACTTGACTTTTGTATATAAATAGTATATAATAAATATATATGGTAAGCGATGTGTACAATTTACCCTAATGGAGTTTAAAAAAATGAATATTAATGGAGTTTCCGGTTTTGGCATAGGATTGTGCGGAGTAATAGATTCAGAGCATCAGCGAATAATGAGAGAGTTAAGAGCGCTGGGAATAGAACCCAGCGGGGACAAAGCAACAGACAAAGCCAAATTAGAGCGGGTACAGAGCAGCAAAAATACAGAGGCGCCGCAGGCGGAAAGCAGTGTGCAGGCAAATAAGACATTTGGCGAGACAATAGAAGAGTTGGCCGGAATAAATTTGAATGACAGGGTAAATGCAGAAGCAATGACCGGAGCAACCCAGATAGCCGAGTTAAACAAGTTAAGATTTTTAGGATGAAAATGGTAAAAAATATGTTGCAATTTTTTTTTGAGCATATTATAATAAAACTTGTCAAAAGACACCAGCATGGGAGCGTAGCTCAGTTTGGTTAGAGCGCATGCCTGTCACGCATGAGGTCGCGAGTTCGAGCCTCGTCGTTCCCGCCATTAAAAGAAGCCACCTTGTGTGGCTTTTTTTAATGGCTGAATTGATAGTGGCGAGAAGCGTATTTTGCGAGTTCGGCGGATTTGCGGACGGATGGAGTGAACGTAGTGAACAAATCTGGATAGCGAACAGATTGAGCCGGCAAAAGCAAAGCTTTTTTAGGCGAAACTCTGTGAGCGTGGAGCAAATCCAAGACAAGCCTCGTCGTTCCCGCCATTATTAGAGGGTTTAAGACCCTCTTTTTTAATGCAAAAATTCTTGTGGGTAATCTGTGGGGATGTTTTTGTCCATACATTTCAATCGTATTGAAGTGAGTATTTTGCGTAGGGCAGATGGTGCGATTATTCCGAGTAATCGGTTCGTGTAGCGGATTTCAGGGGTAAGAAGTATGTATTTTAATGTCTAGTTTGTTACCCTAATAATAAAAAGTAGGTTGGGCTTTCTTGAATTGTATCCCAACCCAAAGTGTCTAAAAATAATCAAACAATGTGTTCTTTTACAATTTTAACAATCTGTAAACTTTATTAAAAATATAAATATAAAGATACTAATGTAGGTTGGATTTACTTGAACTGTCCCCCTAAAAATGTAATCGGTCAGTAGGCAAGTTTTCGAATATAATAAAAAAAGGAGGAAGAATGAGAA
>CALUTF010000058.1 GCA_944323595.1 Candidatus Gastranaerophilales bacterium
GATAGGACGGGAAAATTTTTCTTCGTTATCAGACCATCTCATAAAATGAGAGCCTTGAAGTTTCAAAACAATAACAGGAACATTTTCTTGGAGCAATTCTTCTACAGGTTTACCCTTAATAACAACTTTTGCATGCAGGTAATCATTTTCAATATAAGCATCATCTTTTGTAAGTCCGTTTTTATTTAAAAACCCTTCGCCTGCCTTTGTAAGGTTACCGTTTTCATCAAATGCTACTTTTTTAATCGGACCTTTTACAACTTTAACTTCATCAGGACTTGATTTTGCGATATCATCGACAATAACCGCAAGTCTTCTCGGAGTTGCATAAACATTAACTTTTTCAAAATTAATTTTGTTATTATTCAAAAAGTTTTCAAATCCTGTTTTCAACTGCTGGATAGCAGACGGGATAAATTTATAAGGTAATTCTTCCGTTCCTATTTCCAATAAATATTTGCTCATTTTACGCCCTTGTCTCTTGTGTATATCATCAAAAATTATATAACAAATGAAAAATTCATGTAAACAATATATTAATAAATTTATCACGCTGATGAATAAAGTTCATTTTTCTGCTACAATTTTTATCAGGAAAACAGTTTATAACGAGGTAAAAAAATATGTCAGGACACTCAAAGTGGTCAACCATTAAACACAAAAAAGCTAAAGTAGACTCTCAAAGAGCCGTCGTATTTCAAAAATATTCAAGAGAATTAATAGTAGCCGCAAGACTCGGCGGAGCGGATCCTGCAGGGAATTTCCGTTTGAGAACTGCAATAGAAAAAGCTAAAGCAGCTGGACTTCCAAACGATAATATAAAACGTGCAATAGAAAAAGGCGCAGGTGCTGCAGGTGCTGAAAATTATGAAGAATTAACATACGAAGGATACGCACCGGGCGGAGTTGCTGTTGTAATAGAAGCAATGACAGACAACCGCAACAGAACAGCCGGCGATATAAGAAGTTATTTCACAAAATACAACGGAAGCCTCGGAGCTACAGGATGCGTAGGTTGGATGTTTGATCAAAAAGGCTGCATTACTTTTAATAAAGATGACGTTGATTTTGAAAAACTGATGGAAGCTGCAATAAACCTTGACGCTGACGATGTAACAGAAGAGGATGAAGAATACAAAGTCCTGACATCAGTCGAAAACTTCCAGAAAGTAACAGAGGGTCTGGAAGCTGAAGGATTCAAAAGCGTATCAGCAGAACTCACAAGAATACCGCAAAATACAATTGCCGTAACAGATGAAAACACGGCAAGCCAAATTTTAAAACTTCTTGATAAAATAGAAGAGCATGATGACGTACAAAATGTCTATGCAAATTTTGATATCTCTGATGATATCCTCCAAAAAATAGAGGGCTGATGCAAAATTTTATAAACAGACTTGAAAAACTATCAAAATCACTTAATGAAACCTACAGCGCAAAATCTGTTGTAAGTACATTGGGTGATTTTTTTGCCGAAAATTTTGGAATGAAATCTCTGGAAATCTATACGCGTGTAGCGAATTCCGACGAAATACGCGATTTTTCGCAAAGCTGGGTAATAAATGATAAAGCAGGTGAATTAAAATATATGTTTGAAGATTTGTCTGCCGAAAATATTATTGTAAAAGGGGATTACATATATTACCCGTTTTATAAACATAACAAAAAAATCGGAATGCTGCGAATAGAGGGTAGTATATCTAATGATTTTCTTGAATTTATGCAGATTGGAATATTTGAAATTTCTCTGAAAATTCAAAATATAATCCTTGCGGAAAAAATGCAAAAAAGCATAGACTTCCATGACTCGATGAAAAATATAGCAAAAATTATTGAATCCCAGTATGAACTCAACTATATCATTCCTCTTATAGGAGAAATGATAGATAAATTCATATCAAACCATCTAATCTATATTTTTCTTAAAGACCAGCTAACAGGAGAATTCCATCTTGCCTGGCCGAATATGTGCCGTGATGATAAAATATTTGAATTAATCCAATCCTTAACGCCAAAATCCGTCACAATTTTAACAAATGACGGAAAAACCGGCATTTTTCCGCTGATTGAAGAAAATAAAGTCCTCGGATGCATCGTAACTAAAAGTACGGACGGAAAACTTACGGCAAAAGAGCTTGAATACATACAACAACTTGTAAACCAAACCGCGACAACAATAAACAGAGCAAATATTTACGGAGAAATTTTAAAGCACGCAACACTTGATGCCCTGACAGGATTTTATAACAGGAGACAGCTGGAAGAACGTATCAAACAGGAAGTTGCTGGAGCGCTCCGCCAAAAAACGCCTTTATGTGCAATAATGACAGACATTGACCATTTTAAACAGGTTAATGACACATACGGTCACGCAGTAGGTGATGAAGTTTTGCGCACAGTCGCTAAAACAATCCGCGCGCAGCTGCGTGAATATGATATAGCAGGACGCTACGGCGGAGAAGAATTTGCAATCCTGCTGCCATTTACCAGAATCGAAGAGGCTAAAATGGTCGCAGAACGTCTGCGTGCCGCGGTTGAAAAAAGAACCGTTGATATATCAAGAATTAATCCTGATATTGAAACTACAGCTATTAATGTTACAATCAGTCTTGGAGTGTATGAGTTTAATCCGCACGACAAAGACGGCGAACTTTTGAAAAAAGCAGACAAGGCGCTTTATATAGCAAAAGAAACCGGAAGAAACAGAGTCGTTATAAGTGAGAATGAAAAAGATGAATGAAACTTATGAAGTAGTATGTAAAAATTTAGACGATACAAAATCTCTGGCATACCGCTTTGCCAATTTAATACAAAACGGTGTATTCGTAAGCCTGTATGGAGAAATAGGTGCAGGAAAAACAGCTTTTGTAAAATTTGTCGGAGAAGCACTTGATGTCAAAGAAAAAGTAACAAGCCCGAGCTTTGTAATTCTAAACGAATATCATAGCGGCAAAGTTCCGATGTACCATTTTGATTTGTACCGACTGGAGAATGAGGGAGTACACACAATCCTTGATGAATTAAGGGAATATTCCGAAGGTAAACAGGTTACGTTTGTTGAATGGGCTGAATTTTCACAGGACGAAATCCCGTTTAACCATATAAAAATCAATGTAACCTACACTGAAAATGATGAACGAAAATATTCATTTGAAGCCTTTGGATGTGATAATATAAAGATTATAGAGGAATTAAAAAGTGGAAAATAATATAACATTAGCCTTTGACACCTGTCTTGATAAAATGTATGTTGTCTTAAAGAAAGATGACTCTATTCTGACATCAAAAGTGATTGAAAATACACAGACTCATTATCATTCAGCATATTTAATTTCAACAATTGCAGATATATTAAATGAAAATAATATAAAACCTGAAGATATTACACTTATCGGAATAAACATCGGTCCCGGAAGCTTTACAGGAATCCGAGCCTGCACAACTGTGGCAAGAGTATTTGCGCAAGCGTCAGGATGCAAGGCCGTCGGTGTATCTTCGCTTGAGATTTTATCAAAAATTACAGACTGCAAAAATCCTATGGTAGCGCTGGATGCGAGAAAAAACAAAGCATATTTGTATATTGATAACGAAATCAAAGGCGCAGTAGAACTGGAAGAAGTTCAAAAATTAGCTGAAAGCGGGAATTATACCGTTATAACAGATGACAGACTTCAGCCTCTGCTTGGCGGAATTTCTTACCAGCAAAAAGATTATCCGCTCGGTGAAATTCTCATAAGTCTGGCAGAAGAGAAAATTAAAACAACTGACGGTGACTGGCATAAACTTCTGCCGCTTTACATTCAACCGCCGCCAATGGGCTAAAACCGTTTCTGAAAAATGTTTCATTCTGTCCGTAATATTTATTTACTTCACGCCGGCAAGTACGGTCTACTAACAATGCAGCACCAAATACCGCAAAACACCATTATTAAAAAAGCTTAATAATAAAACTTTAACAAAATCTTTTGTAATATTATATAATTGTGAGAATAATACCTGTAACAGCATTTAATATAAATTATCACAATGAGTATAAGACTGGAGTAAACAAAGATTATACAATGAAATTTCCTCATTCCGATTATCCTGATATCTCTAATGACCTGTACGCACAAGCTTTAATGGCTAAATATATTACTTTCGGGTCTTATGCAAATTCATCAGGTCTAAAACGGCTTTTCGGCTACGGGATTCCCTGCATGTACAGCGGAATAAAAATGATTGATGCAACTAAAATCCGAAAACTGGAACAAAACGGCTACTTCAACGGCGGCATCGGTAAAATTACAACAGTGCTGGAACCCTATGAAGAAAGTATGCTTCCTATTGAAAAAGAACTTTTCGGATTTATAAAAAAAGTTGCAGACAAGAACCCGAACAAGAAATTTTCGGAAATAATGAAAGAACTTGAACCTGAGCACTTTAAAAAATTACGTTCTGAACAGGCGGTTACGTTTTATAAACTGAAAGAATTATCCAAATCATTCCCGCCGGAAAAGCAGGAAGAATTTAATATATTGATGCAAAACACAGACAAAAAACTTTCTAATGCGCCTGTAATTGTACCTTTCAGCTCGTATGAATTTCAATACAAAATCCAAAAACTTTACGACTCAATCTCCGAACATGGTAAACCTGATGAAATCAAAACAATGAGACGCCTTTTACATTATGCCTCTAAACTTAAAGATACAACCAATAACAAAACAAGAAATTATCAAGGCCACGTTCTCAGGATGATTAAATATAAAATAGACCAGTCATCCCTTAAAAAAAATCCTGAACTGTTTGAGCTAATGGAAACATCACAAAAAAGGCTCTACAATATGCCGGTAAACACACCTTTTAACAGAAAATCCTACATTTATGATTTGATGAAAATAACTGACGGTATTGATGATACAGCACTAAAAGCAAAAGTTTTAGAAACGGCAGAAGAACTCCCGACATCAAGAAATAACATTTCCGCATTTATTCTAAAATTTCAGAACACACCATCAAACAGACTCTGTTACAGACTGGTATCGGATTCTTTCGGCAGCATAGAACACCTGCTGCCACAATCAAAAGGCGGCAGAGATGAACTTTCAAACTACGGTCCCGCCTCAGCATATTTTAATTCCAGAAGAGGCAACGTTGACCTTAAAGATTATCTCCACCAGCACCCAAATATCAAACAAACATGCCAGTATTCCGTTGATAAAATGATTGAACTTGCAAATGATGGTATATTTGAAAAGATAAAACTTCCCAGAAAGTATATTTTATGGTTTTCTGATACCGTCGCAAAACTTACCGATAACGAACTTGTCCTGAATACAAGCAAATTAAAATTAATTGACAGTAAAAAATAGTTACGTTTCTTAACGTACTAACAAAAAAAATAATTTTGAAGATTTATATAAACATGAAGATTTTACCCTTAGTGTGGAATGTGAATTTAGGCAGACAGCAAAGCCCTGTGAATAATCATACTGATTATTCACAACAAAGACTGTCTTTGTTAAAAAATCCGCAAAATGATGTGTTTGAACGTTCATCAATATCTTTTAAAGGCGAAAGACCTGAAGATGTTCCGGCATCCCGTGCCCCGTTAGAAAAACTCTATAAATATCACCTTACCTGTTTATGCTGCGGCAGGGAAATGATTGAACCGGAAGAAATTCAAAAACTTGCAAACTCAGGCGTGCTTAGATGCAACGCTCCTGAAGCAATAGAAATCCTTAATAAATACGAGGGAAACATGCACTCTGTTGAAAAAGAAGTTTTCGGGATTTTGAAAGAAAATGCTAAAAAATACCCTGACCTTAATTTTCAACAAATACTTACACTGATAAAAGATGAGCATGAAAAACCGTTGATAGCAACACAGTTTGGCATATTTAAAATGATTGAAAAAGCCAGCGAAAACATTAATCCTGAACTGCGCAAAGAAATAAAAGAATTAATAGAAGAAGAAAAACAGCTTATCCTTGAGGGAAATAACCAGTTTCGCAGAAAACGTTTCGTTAATAAGTTTGAACAAATACTTTCAGGCAGAAAAAACTCTGCAACTAAAGAACACCTGATAAGGCTTGCTAATAAACTTCCTACAGCCTACGAAGACAAAAACGCTTTCATAGTAAAATATAGCACAAAACCGGCAGATGCTATCGGTATAAGACTTTTAAGCTATTCAATGTGTACTATAGAACACGTTCGCCCTAAAAATCCGAAAACTACTAACGGAGAAAATCATCTTTTCAATTACATACCTGAATGTATGCGCTGCAACAGTTTCCGTCAGGACAGACCTATGATTCAACAGCTAGAAGAACACCCCGAAATGTTTTTCAACGCACAACGACTGATGAACAGGCTGGTTGACTTTGCAAACCGCGGAAAACTCAGTAAATGGTATATCGTTAAAATTCAAGACAGAGTAAAACAAGAGTCAGAAGGACTTTTGGATTTAAACATTGACAGCCTGAATATGAGCAGAAAAATGCGCCGTGAGTACGCTAAACTTCAGGAAGATCCTGTTGAACCTAAATTCACTGTCGATGATGAAATGGCAGAACTAAGAGCAATATACAGACCGAAAACTACTGCTGATACAACAGCAGAAACACTTGATGAAACAAACAACAAAATATACAACAAGAAAAGAACATCTAAAAACAAAAATAAAAATACAGAAGATACTCCTAAAAAGAAAACAAATAAAGAATTAAAACGCGAGCAAATAAAAAAACTTCATCAGGCTAAATACGGCAACAAAAAGCCTGAAACACGACGCAGATAAAAATTTGATGTAAATAATTGTAAAATTTTGTTACTTTTTAACCCGAATCATTAAACTTTCATTGAAAAAATTCCGATATAAAACATGTAGTTAAACAAATGGGATAATCTAAGGTAACAAATATGACAGACACAGGTGCTTCATTTAACAGACCATATAAACCGTTCGGTATGAACGTCAAGGTTCCGGAAATCGGAGACCGCACACTTAAACTGGCGGGCGGTACAGTTGAAAACCTTGTCAAGGCTCCTATTGAACCGTTATTTAACTTCCTTGAAGAAAACGAGCAGGTCTTTAACGGCGATATTACATTCCAAATCAACAAAGCCTTTGCCGAAAGTTTCACAATCGGTACGGCTATGCGTATGGAAGATGAAAAAACTAACGGAATGCCGCCAAGCTTTGACATGCACTTCTAATTTTCGTGTAACTTTTAAAGTTGGTATTTTGGATGAAAAAAATTATTCTTACGGCAACAATACTGCTGCTCATACCTCTTGAGGTTTTTGCAGCGCACTGGCCGGAAAATAAAACAATAAGCGTGTATATTGAGCCGAATTCCAAAGAATACTCAATGAAGAAAGCATTCAACAAGTGGGAAACCCGCGCAAACGGACTTATTAGTTTTCAATTTGTAAACTCAAAGGATAATGCAGAAATAAAAGTAATAATGGTCGAACAAATAGGAGGCAGTGTTGCAGGATTATGCAGCAGACAAACAAACGGCAATATAATAACCGGTGCTACAATACAACTTTCCAAAAATATAAGAGGTGCTGCGCAATATAATAATGACTACTACAGAACAATGCTTCATGAAATAGGACACTCACTCGGATTAGACCACACAAACAGACTAAACAGTATAATGAACCCGACAACAGATTACGCACAAATGATTACAGGAAAAGACATACAAGACCTGGAGAGACTCTATGAAAATAATTGAATTACTGATAGAAACATTATATGACTTAATTTATAGCCAGACAGAACCCTGTTTGTGCTTTGTCAGAAGTGATTACTAAAAAAATTAATAATGTTCATCGTCAAATATTTTAAAATCAGCAGGCATACGCTGTTCAATCAACTGCAAAAGTTCCGACATAGACAAACCGAAAGCTTCTGCAATCTTTTTTAACGTAACAAGCCCAACCTCATTTTCGCCGCGTTCAATTCTTGATAATGTTGAGCGGGGGATATCGTTTTCACAGGCAAACATATATGAACTCTTGCCGGTTCTTTCCTGCCTGAGCGACTTTAACGCATTGCCAAAATATTTACAATATACGGAATGCAAAAACCAAATGTAATAGGTAGAGACAATTTTTTTGCAAGATTTTATCCTAAATTTGAATTTGTAGGAAATGAACAAACCAGAGAGCGAGCACTGGAATTATGTAAAGGTGAAACAAGAAATCACCAAATGTATTGCGGTTCGGTAATACAAAAAGACGGATGGGAAATCAAAAAGGATTACCCATGGTAGATGATATAATTTTTTGTTTCTGGTATAATTTAAAAGAACATTAGAAGTGTATAGAAAATTAACGCGCAGGAAGTATGCAAAGCGCGTCAAGAAAGGACAATTATGGTACCGGAAACAAAAAAATTTGAAATTGAAATCGGCGGTAAAAATGTAACCGTTGAAACCGGGAAATATGCTCAATCTACTAATGGCTCAGTTACAGTAAGATGCGGTGATACAATGCTTTTTGTACACTGCGTTGTTTCAAAAGAACCACGTGTAGGTATTGATTTCTTCCCGTTATTGATTGATTACGAAGAAAGAATGTCTTCAATAGGTCGTATCCCTGGCGGTTACAACCGTTCTGAGGGTAAAGCAAGTGATAAGGCAATACTTATTTCAAGACTTATCGATAGACCAATCAGACCGCTGTTCCCGAAAGGATACAGAAATGATATACAAATCGTAGCCCAGTTGTTCAGCTACGACCAGCAAAATCAGCCGGATACACTGGCAATGTTAGGAGCTTCAACAGCCCTGATGCTTTCAGGCGCACCGTTTGAAGGACCTATCGGCGCGGTAAGAGTTTCCCGTGACGAAAACGGCAATATGATTGCTAACCCGACCCACCAGCAAGCCGACAAATCAGACCTCGACATTGTTGTTGCAGGTACTCACGACAGTGTAATTATGGTTGAAGCCGGATGTAAATTCGTAACAGAAGACGATATTATGAACGCTGTTGAATTTGCTCAGGTTGAAATCAGAAAACAATGCGAAGCTCAGGTTGAATTTGCAAAAGCCTGCGGAGTTGAAAAACAAGAGTTCGTAAATCCTTACGATACTACAGAATTGAAAAAAATTATCGACGAAACTGCTCACGATATGATTTTCGATGCTTACCACAACTTCGACAGAGAATACAGACAAAATAAACTTGAAGAAGCTAAAAAACTTGTTAAAGAAAAAGTTGATGCACTGCCTGAAGACCACTATATTAAACAAATTATTGAAGAAACAGGCATTGACTTTGTAGCAGAAGAATTCAAAGCAGCAGAAAAGAAAATTATGCGTGCAATGATTCTTGATGAAGGAGTCCGTGCAGACGGAAGAAAACCTCACGATGTACGCCCTATCTGGTGCGAAGTTGGAGTTATCCCGAGAGCACACGGTTCTGCAGTATTCACAAGAGGACAAACACAGGTTCTTTCAGTTGCAACCCTTGCAGGACCTGCAATGAAACAGGAACTTGACGGTGTTGATCCTGAAACAGAAAAAACTTATATGCACAAATACATATTCCCTGGATTTTCCGTTGGTGAAGTAAAAGCCCTCAGAGGTCCTGGAAGACGTGAAGTAGGTCACGGTGCACTTGCAGAACGTGCAAATGTTCCGGCGCTCCCGTCACAGGAAGAATTCGGCTACACAATCCGTGTAACCTCAGATGTATTAGAATCAAACGGTTCTACATCAATGGCTTCAACCTGCGGTTCTTCAATGGCACTGATGAACGCCGGTGTACCTGTTAAATGTATGATAGGCGGCGTTGCAATGGGTATGATTACTGAAGAGGGAAAAGAACCTGTTGTATTAACCGATATTCAAGGTATTGAAGACTTTTTAGGCGATATGGACTTTAAAGTTACAGGTAATGA
>CALUTF010000059.1 GCA_944323595.1 Candidatus Gastranaerophilales bacterium
TTTTGAACCCCCTTTAACATATTAAAAATAGTTTTCCTTTTTTTCCCTTTACGACCTACAGCTGGTCGTTTTTTATTATTTCTACACTTTTTCCGCAGACTGAAAAATCGCCTTTAGAAGATTTTCAAAAAACTTTTAAAGTCTTTCGACAGGTCGGCTTATGCATGAGACCGTAGGAGCTTAACTGTATTCTTAAATTTTCTACAGGTTAAGTCTGTCGTTTGCATCAACATTCTTTCCACAAACCGAAAAATCGCCTTTTAATGATATTCAAAACCTTATAAAATTTTCGACAGGTCGGCTTTTGTTTGAGACCGTAAGTGCTTAACTGTATTCTTAAATTTTCTATAGGTTAAGTCTGTCGTTTGCATCAATAAGACTCTTCAACATTCAAATAGTCGCCTTTTAATGATATTCCAAACCTTATAAAATTTTCGACAGGTCGGCTTTTGTTTGAGACCGTAGGTGCTTAACTGTATTCTTAAATTTTCTATAGATTGACTTTTGGTGATACACTGCGCTCCCTCTCCTATACTTAGGAGAGGGCAGGGGTGAGGTGCAATATTTATAATTTATTACATCGACCGACAAATTTTACATTTATTAACAAAACCATAAAAATATTAAAGTATCAGTCAATTCAAACCGATATATAAGATAAGAATATTTATGTGTAAAAGAAGATGGTAAAAATGGCAAATACAATTGATGACAAAATAAATTCATATATTCTTGCAAATCCGCAGTTGAGGACTCTACCGGAAGAAAAAATCATTTCGATAATGGTAGAAAAAGGGATAATCACAGAAGCAGAAGCCCAAAAAGTTTCTGCATTTGCCAGAACTGAGATTGTAAAAAGCGACAAAGGTATAACTCTTGAACGCCAAATACCTGAACAAAGTTCTACACAGTCTATAACAGCAAAAACAGATTTTACAGAAGAACAGGCTCAGGACTTTTCTATTGATATGATTGCAGAAAATGCACTTAATGCTGAAGATTTACTTAATAACATTCATAACGGAACTATAACTCAGGGATATGATAATCTTAAAAACTTTTTTAACACAGAGTTATCAAGTAATAATGTAAAAGATGTAATCAACTATGAAAAAAGCAGTACACTTTACCTGCAGCGAGCCAAAAGCGGGACATTAACCAAAAAAGATTATATAAAAGAAAATAAAGGCAGAATCTCTGATATGCTTCTTGAACGACTTGAAAGAGAAGACAAAGAGTCCGGACTCGATTTTATAGACAAGAATAGAGGCAATATCGCAAGAGAAGACTATAAACAACTTCTCCAAAAAGAAATTGACAGAAGAATCAACCAGATAAGAAATATAGAAGATTTAAAAGCATTCCAGCTGGAAATCATTGCACTTACAGATGAGCAGGAAAACCAAATGCTCCAAAATATTGCTATAGCGGCAATTGAAAATGGAGCCGAAAGACCAAAAGATATGGGACCTGTAATAAACATGGATTTAACACCACTTGAAGAGACAGTTCCTGCAGATGAATTGATGGATTTTGAAACCACATACAAATATGAACGAGATACAGATTTTTCAGAAAATTATATGGAAGAGCTTGCCCAAAGTAAGGGAGAAATGAATCTTGCAACAGGCGCTTATAATAAAACACAGATTCTCAAAAATAAAGTCAGAGAAATGGAAGAAAACTATTCAGCAGCTACAAAAGTTTATATGAGCCCTGACGGCATCGCAACAGGCGGTGGAGAACCGTCTCCGGAAACACGTGCAATGGAAGCCGCAGAATTTTTCACTGAATATTACAAAGCCGCACCGCAAAATGCCCTGCAAGATTTATCCGCAATTGTTAAAAAGCAGAATTTGGATATAGATGTAAAACTTGATGACAATGGCAGTATGTCGCTAAATTTTGGCGAATTGTATAAAACAGATTATGAGAAAAACAAGGCATTAAATACTTTGTTAAAAGTTTCTGTCCAAGAACAGGAAAAACGATTAAACGGTCTTCTCGGCGGCAAAAGCTATGAAAGCTATCTGGAAAAATACCAGACAGATTACAAAAATGCACTGGGAGAACGCAATGCAACAGCAATGGCAGAAGCTTTCAAAGAAGATCAGCTCACAATAATTGACAGCGTAACAGGTACTACATCCCTGACAGGTATGGGAGTAATGGCAGTAGGCGGTATTTTAACTTTAACACCGGCAGCACCTGCAGGTGTAGTACTGATGAGTGCCGGTGGTAAAATTGCACTTGGCGGTATGGCATCAAGACATATCCTCGGGTTTAGCGATGAATTTTCAAAGGATGAACAATCGCAGGAACGATTGAACAGAATGTATAAAGATTTAGCGCTTGATTTAGGCGGACTTATTATAGGTGGCGCCGCAGGACGTCAGGGGCTGAAATTTGCATCACAGATAGTAAGAAACGGCGGGAATAAAGCACTTGCCATTGTTGTTGAAAAAGGTACTGATTTTACCCTGTCAGCCGCAGGTGATTTGGCTATGATTGGTGCTCTTCACTATGATCAGGGGCTAGAACAAACTTTAAAAGCGAACGGCATCGGTATACTTGTTTCAACTTTAACAGGTATCAAAGCAAGTAAAGAATTGTTCAAAGGCGAATTTCCGACAGATATTCCTGCAGCGCAAATGCAAGCAGCGCCTCAGCCGCAATCGCCTGTACAGAATAGAAGAACAGCATCAGGAGCACAGGAAGATACAGAACAGGGCATTTACAGAAATGAAGCCGGCAGTGACGATGATTTTGATGCAGGATTTGAGGCATTGAGAGCAAGAATGGAGGCAGGACGACGTGCTGCAGAAAGTGAAGATGAAAGCAGGTCTGTTTTACAAAAACCGGAAGAAGAACCACCAGCCGATAATTTTGATGCGGGATTTGAAGCTCTGAGAGCCAGAATGGAAGCTCGCCGCAACGGCAGCGAACAAGCTGACAAAAATAAGTCCTTAGCAGAACGATTACTTGAAGAAGAG
This sequence comes from Candidatus Gastranaerophilales bacterium, assembly GCA_944323595.1. Classification (GTDB taxonomy): domain Bacteria; phylum Cyanobacteriota; class Vampirovibrionia; order Gastranaerophilales; family Gastranaerophilaceae; genus CALUVN01. Next base: position 2,994 of record CALUTF010000059.1, read on the forward strand.
GACGATTTTTTGAGCGGTGTAGAAGATAGAGTTGCCTTTGTCCGCGGAGAAGAATTCACGCAGAAAATGCGACTGATAAAAAATCCCGCTCTTCGTGATATCGCAGAAAAAGCTTATAATGAAGGCGACTTGAACCGGCAGGAACTGGCAAAACTTGAAGAGCTACAATTTAACCTTGAAAATATTAACGATGCGAAAATTAACAAATACATAAAAGACGAACTGGAAAGAGCAAAAGAACTGGATGACCCGTATCTGACCGGCGAAGACAGACTGGAAATTTTAAGTAAACTGAACAGGGTTGCAGACGCATATCACACTCTGCGCGGGGATTACACAAGATATGTAACGGAGAGACCTCTTACAGGCGACTTAAAAGACCCGACACCTGTCGAATATTTGAACTTTTTACGGGAAAATGACCCCGAAACAGCCCAAAAATTTGAAGAATTTATAGCCGAAGCGCAGACAGGAAAACAGGATACCGGAGCTACAAAAGCCCAGCAAAATCTTGTGCAGGATTTTATTCAAGCCCAGAAAACAGAAGCTCTCAAAGAACTTGCCGGCTCTGCACAGAAAAATGACATCGCAGATTATATGTACAAAGAAATGTACATAAAAAATCTTGACCTGCCGCAAGCAGTCAAAGATAAATGTACAGAAATTTCGGAAAAATATAATTCAAAAATCTTTTTATCAGCAAAAAGCGAAGATGCAGCTGCCGAAATAAAGCTCATTGAGCAGGAATACAAAGACTGGGAAGATGCAACAGGCGGCAACGCCTCCTATCCGCGGGTGCTTGATATGAGTACAATAAATAAAATTTATATAGACGACAATTCAGCATACGGTTCACGAGCAGGCGGAGAGACACAGCAAATGGGCGCAACAATCAGGCTCAACGGCGGAACAGAAGCAAGTATTCATCATGTCTTGAGACATGAGATGATGCACCTCAATGACAGAATGCCGCTTTCACAAAAAGCACGTGAGGAAATGAACAGACTTTTTGCGGAAATCGCGCCTAAGAAGAACGTAAGATTAGGCAGCTTACAGCTGAACCGACTTGATTATGAAAACTGTAAATACAAAGAAGAATTTCTAAAAGCCGGCATTCATCCCGCACATATTAGTTACGCGTACAACTCCCGTAATGAATTTCTTGCAGTAGCCGCAGAGGGCGATATGAGCAAATATTCACCGGAATTTAAAGAAGTTCTGAAGAAACTCGGGATGCCGGAAGAAATTTTTAAACTTCCTGTCAGAAACCCTCACATAATCCAAAATTCCCAAATTGCCGGACAAGTAAGAGCAGATTTGCAGGATAAAGACTTTGAAACCGTGGCAGATTATGCAAAAGATGAGATTGAAATGAGGGAAATCTTTAATGCGTTGAAAGAACGCGGAACTAATCCGTTTGAAACACGACTCCGTACAGACGACGGAGAATCCCTGTACACCAGAGCTCCTGAAGATGATGAATTGTCGCCGCGTGCAAACAATGATGCAAATTTAACAAGTTCTCTAAAAGGTCTCTCACCTGATGAATTCAATACTAAATTGTTAGATATGGACGAAAATACGTTCAAAGATGAATTGATTAATTTTGTAGTAACATTAAGACGAAAAGGAAATGAAACTGTTACTGATGAAGAAATTATAGAATTTAGAAACAGTGAGGAATTAAACGAGTTTTATAAACTCTACTCCAAAGTACCGGAAGTTTTCGCAATCCTTATGAAGAAAGATATAAACGGCGAATATGTTTATTCTAACATGGAAAAAGCTGATTTTATGGTCTGCAGATTCGATGATTTTGAGAACGCAAATCCGAAAGAACTCCTTGAAGAAGTTCAGCTTGCAGAAAAATTTTATAATTATTTTGACGCCCCAGAAAAATATCCGGTAGAAACACTGGGGCTTGGCGAACGTCAGAATGCACTGCTCAAAAAACTTGAAAGTGAAATAACAGACCCAATAGATGTTTATGATATGAATAGAATCATAGATACAATTGTAACTCTCAGAAAAGACAGAGATTTTGATTACTATGAAAAACTGAATAGCAGCCAGATATATCAATCCGACAGTCTTACAACTGTAAAACTGTTAAAAACCGATGAACAGCGTGATATGTTCGATAAAATACTGACCCAAACCAAATCCTGGAAGTCAGACTATATTACAGCGGTGGAAATGGCAACAACACACAATATCCCGCACCTGAAAGAATATATATCCAAAATACTTGCACAAGAAAACCCGAAACTTCTTGAAAGTGAGTTGACAAGCTTATACAATATGCGTTACAGCGACGCTTTCAAAGAACGGAGTTATCTGTTAAAAGATGAACGTCTTAACATGGATAATATTAAGAGTCTTTGCTATATGGAGCCTAATAAATATGAAAACAATGTAATAAATCGCAAGTTATTGGAAGATAAAACTCTGACAGGCGATCAAATTGTAAGATTGGCGAATGCAACGGATAAATATTTTGATGCATACAACAAATTAAAAAATACGAATTTATCTAAAGAAGACGCAATTTATGTTGCAACCTATACCTATAGAATAGATGAAATAATAGAAGACAATGATTATCTTCTCAACATGAATTTGACAAAAGACGATTGGATTTACGTAGCACAAAGGGTATATACAAGTAATTTGTCAGCACTTAAAGCCCGTACCGAACTGCAGGACCCGTCTTTAAATCTAACTATTGAAGAAAGAATTGACCTTGCACAAAACTTTTCCACTCCATTTGCTGAAGGACAGTATACAGCAATGCTGGAACGCGGACTTTTGCAGGACAAATCATTAACATACAAACAAATTAAACTGCTTGCTACACTCCCTGATACAGAATACGCGCTCGCAAAAGAAAGAGATATCCTACATAATGTCAATGAAAATGATTTTACTTTCTGGAATCTGGACGTATTAGTAAAAATGGACGATGAAACTTATAACAACTACCTTGATATCCAGAATAACCCGACAGAAAACATGAAAAAACGCGGACTGACATTTGATGAAAAAAGAATTCTGGCTGATTGTACGAAAGAAGAACTTGCATCTATTGATGAATATTTATACTTTGAAAACAGAGGCGCCAACCAATTTAATCTTAATGATTGCAAAGAACTGAGTAGAAATATCGATATAAGAAAGAATGTTTATCCGGAGGAATCCGTAACCGCTGCAAAATCTGCAATTAAACAATTAGCGGATAATAAAACGCTTGCAGAGCAAAAACAGCGACCTCTTAGTGTCGTAGAAATATTGCAACTAATGGATGGCGATGGTATAAATACAGAAGTGCTGAATTTAGTTACACACGAGGGAAGAAACTCTTCAGGTGCTGACAGACTTTCAGCAAAGAATGCAAAAGATTTATATGAAATGACACAACAACCTAACGGCAGTGCTCAAAAATATACGCCTGAACAAAGTGCAGAACAAAGAGCATTGCTGGAAAAACTTATCTACATACCTGAACGCGGGAGAGCACAGATTGGACCTGAAAATCTGTCAAGAATTATGGCACAACTGGGCAGCGTTGAAAACTTTGAAAAACACAAAGATTTTATCTACAATGCAGACCGTGCCGCACACAATATCCCGCAATGGAACGGTAATGATATATTCAATCACATTATGTATATGCCGGATGAATGGCTGCCAAAAGCTAAAGAATTTATGTTCATTGAAGAAAGAGGGACAAAACAATTCAATGCCGATGAGGTTAGACACCTTGCAGCGCTGGAAGATGAAGAGTTGTTACGCAATGTTGAAAAATACATCAAAAACCCTAATTTCAATGTAGGACATATCACAAATATTGCAGCACAAAATGAATCTGTACGGGCGAAACTGGATGAAATATCCGGTTATAATTATCAGGCTGATGTATTAATTGCGGCAGCAAAACTTGATGATGAATGTTTCAACAACTTCAAAACTATTGCTGAATCCGCAATAATTAAAAACGATGAAACAATACTGGAATGGGCATCATTAAAAGGTGAAAAATTCAAACAGTTAACAGAATTAATGCAGATTGAAAAAGCCTATAACCAGACTAATTATTTTAAAGAAATAGCATCTCTTGATTCAGAACAATTTGCAATAGCAAAACAACTTCTGGAAAACGGTCATCATGGTGGACTGGCACTCACCGTTGCAAAATGTAAAGATACAAAAATATTAGAAAAATATGATAAAGCAATAGAAGAAGCCAAAAAGAAACGCAACCAGCTCAAATCTGGCGTTGCTGACTTAACTGACCGTGATATAGATAATTTCTTCAACAAAAATATGGCATCAATCTTGATGACAATTGATATGGTAGGCCTGCCTGCATTCACGCATTCTTACACATCAAAACTCACGGGTGTTGAAAGCTTTGTACAATCAGTACATATATTAAAACAAAATCTAAGTGCTGAAGATTTTGCAGATTTAGAAGCACGCATAAATGACAAAAGCCTTGAACCGCAGGAAAAAATTGCCAAACTCCGTACGCTCGGAGTTATATTAAATACGTATACAAATCCGCAAGAGTTTATAAGCTTAATCAAACCAAACACACCGTCAAAAGACGAAATTCAAAAAGCAAAAGCCATCTGGGCAAATCCAAAAGCAAAATTTGACGATAAATTGAATGAATTTTGTGAAACATTCGGGCTTGATAAAGATAACAAAAAAGTAGTTGAATTCTTCAACAAACGAGCCCAAACCAACGCAAAAGGCTACAAAATTCTTAACGGTGTAAAAGAATCAGAACTTGCCAAACTGCTTGAAATAGAAGTCGTAAGAAAACGCAACGAACACGAATGGAACACAGCCATTGATAAAAAGGTTTACGAAGAAATAGGCGTAACATACACACCTGAACTCTCAAGAAGACTTAACCTCGCCGATAATAAATATTTATCAACATTCTTCCACGCAAATCGAGGCTTCAAAGAAAACTTTGGCGAAATGGTTGACCATATTGTTGAGAACCCTGACAAATCCATCAGAGAAATCTTTGATGAACTGCCGCAAAACATAGAAACTCAAAGACAGTTTGAAAAATACGGAATTGATTACGACAAATGGGTTTCAGCAAATAAAGACTCCTATCTGGTTGTTGAAGTTGAGGCAAGCGCACAAAAATCCAGACAGGCTGCAATTGCAAACCTTGAAGCCGACTTGAACGATCCGGATTTCAAAGCAATTCCTAAAGAAGAAACCGACAAAATTTTCAAAGCACTTGAAGAAATCGGTGTCACTACAAAAACTAAAAAAGAACCACGCTACGATGAAGACGGTTTTATCAGAGGTTATGATGATATAACAAGATTATACGTCAATGACAAACCTATTACGTTCAATAAGCTGGAAAAAGCTCTTTCTGCAATAAAACAGGTTATCAACGAAAATGACTTCTGGACAAAAACAAACAGCGACCCTGCAATCGATCAGGCAAGAACAACTATTTACAACCATATTATGAAACTGAGAGATGCGGAAGTTGATGCAGCATCAAA
>CALUTF010000060.1 GCA_944323595.1 Candidatus Gastranaerophilales bacterium
GTTACATTTCGTAATAATTATATCGTTCAATTTCCCCTTTCCGCCCTCTACGCAAGCAAAAAGACCGCTTTAAAAAAAGCGGTCTTTTGTGTACTTTTGTTAAGATATACTACTTTTAAACAAAGTTTTTATAATGTTGTTGATAGAAATCACCAAAAGTATCTGTTAAAATAGCATCTCTGCATCGTTGAGAAAATTCCACAAGGAATTGAATATTATGAATAGATAACAAAGTAGATGCAGTAGATTCCTGACATCTCCACAGATGCCTGATATATGCTCGTGAATGGTTACGGCAGGCGTAACAATTACATTCCTCAACCAGCGGAAGTGCATCATCCTCATATTGTTTATTTTTTATATTCTTCTTACCGTCCCAGGTAAAGAACGAGCCGTGCCGTGCATTTCTGGTAGGAAGAACACAATCAAACATATCAACGCCAAATTTTATACCGTCAAGTAAATCTTCAGGAGTTCCGACACCCATAAGGTATCGAGGCTTATTTACCGGCAGAAGCGGGGCTGTAAGTTCTACAAAATGATTTTTCACATCAGCGGGTTCGCCAACGCTTACACCGCCTATTGCATAACCTGCAGCTTCAAAGGTTGAAATAACAGATGCGCTTTCTCTACGCAAATCATCGAAAAAAGCACCCTGAACAATAGGGAACAGCGCCTGTTTAGGGTTAGTTTTAGCTTTAAAGCATCTTTCAAGCCATCTATGGGTACGGTCCATTGCCTTTTTAGCGGTGTCATAATCGCAAGGGTAAGGAGCACACTCATCAAAAGCCATTATGATATCAGCGCCGATATCCTGCTGGATTTCCATTGAAACTTCAGGTGAGATAAAGTGCTTTTTACCGTCTTTAGGATCGCGAAACTCGACGCCATCTTCGGTAATTTTACGCAAATGCGCGAGAGAAAATACCTGAAATCCGCCGGAATCCGTCAGAACAGGTTTATCCCAATTCATCCAGCCATGGATTCCGCCGAATTGTTTTATTCTTTTTGTGCCGGCGCGTAAATACAGGTGGTAAGAATTTGCTAAAATAATCTGAGCACCTGTATTTCTAACCTGATCACCGGTCAAAGTTTTTACGGCAGAATTTGTTCCCACAGGCATAAATATAGGTGTTTTAATCTCTCCGTGCGGGGTTTTAAGAATTCCGGCGCGTGCCCCTGTTTGTTTACAAACATGGATTAGCTGATAATCAAAATTATCAAAGCAGTTATCTCGCATTATTCATCAATACTTTCCGTAACTATTTCCATCATATTTTTATAGTTGAGACAAAGTTCTTCCGGCTTGAAGTAGAGATTAATTTCTCGTTCTGCACTTTCAAGAGAATCAGAACCGTGTACTGCGTTATATTCTTTTAACTGGCTGTAATCAGCACGGATAGAACCTACATCAGCTTCGCAAGGATCAGTAGCACCTAAAAGGTGACGAATGCCCTGAACAGCTTTATAGCCTTGAAATACCATAGCGACAATAGGTCCGCTTGTAATATATTTAACTAAATTAGGGTAAAAAGGTTTGCCGATATGTTCCTGATAGTGTTTTGCAGCAAGTTCTTCATCAACCTGCAGCATTTTCATACCGACAATTTTGTAGCCTTTTTTTTCAAAACGGGCAATAATATCACCGATAAAACCGCGTTTTACGGCATCCGGTTTAATGGCTACAAATGTTTTCTCTTCTGTATGCTTCATTTATAATTTCCTCCATTCATGGCAATAATACCATAAGCAAAATAAAAAAGCTATCTCAATTTGTAGAGATTAGTGTCAAATCTAAGTTCCGGCAGCACATAAGTTTCGCCGATAAAGTCCAGATAAGTTTTACAGGAATTGGTTGAACCTAAAACAGTAAAGGAAACAGGATGAGCTTTAAACTTATCCATAGAAACCTTGTGCCGTAACGGAGCTGCATATATTGATATATCATTAGACCCAACCGCCGCAGCTAATTTGGAGGCTGTTTCTATTATTGCATCACGAATCAAGTCAATATTCTGGTATTTACCCTGGAGTTCAATATTATCAAGTACAAGAGCAGGTTTTCCGTGAAGGAGTACAAAATAGCACATTGTATTCCCGACAGGTTTATCGCCATCAAGGACTTCCAGTGCGGAAATGAATTTATCCATAACATATCTTGGAGCTGCATAACTGTTTGAATCTGAAGACGAACCTATAGCGGTACAACAGGCAGCATGATTTCCCAGAAACAGAGAATGCTCTATATCATTCATATCGACCTGACGGACAGAAAGCACTGTATTTTTTCTTCCCTGCATTTTATCTATATCTGCAATTTCTTTAGGACGCATTTGGGTCATATGGTAGTAAAAATTATCTCTTGATGAGCGTATAAAACTATTTTCAATTTTTTCATGCCAGAAAGGTTCCTTTTCCAGAAGAGGGTTAACTACAGCGAGAATATCTTTTAAATCATCATATTTTATTCTTGATCCGTTTTTATACAGTCTTGTTTCAGTAATTTTCATTAAGGCTTCATCTTCTGCAATATCAAAGATTTCTTCCTGTTTTATTGATATTCCGATTTTTTCAAGGGCATTAAAAATTTTCAAACGCTCCGTTTCAGGAATTACCCTGAAATTGATACTGGTAAAATCTTCTTCCAGACTTTGTAGCACTTTCATCTCAGCCCGTTTTTTATTAAGTTCGGTATTAACAGTAACTGCAAGGTCATCATCTGGAGTAACCCAGCGGTCATAATTAAGTCCGTGTTTTTCAAACAAATCTTTTGTGACTTTATTTTGCGGCAGCTTATCAAATGCTTCTTTTACGGATATATCCGGATAAGAATCCAGATACTTAAGCATCCCTAATATTTCATCAAATGTCCGTCTATCTGACAAAAGAAGCTTTGACAGATATGGAGAATTTATAAAATTGACTTTTTCAGGAAGCTTACTATCTGATGATATTTTCAAATATTCATCATACAAGACTTCGTTTAAGGCTTTATTGAAGAGTTTGTCATTATTCTTTTTGTTTACTTCATTCATTATAAGATAAGCCAATTCTTTTGAATCTACTGCTGTAAGATTTTTTCTGCCATTTATAACGTTGGCACGATTTTCAAAAAATGCTTGTACCCGTTTATTTCCGGTCGTGCCAAAATTTTCGTTAAATTCAAGCATTTTGGCATCGAAAGTTTTACCGCTATCAGACCAGATTTTTTTTGCTGTCAGTATTTGCTCTTTCGATGGAGAATTCGTATTTATAAGATTAATTAGTTTATCTTTAAGCGGCACTGTCGGCATCGCAAGTACTGCGCGGTATTTCAACAATTTTTCTTCCGGAGATAAACTGTTATCACTAAGACGTTTTTTTAGTTCCTTATGCTGTTCAAGAGTGTAAAAAGTACCGGCAGAATCTAGAGGAGTTTGAATTGCTGAAAATAAATCCGTCATATTATCATACCCCTCTGAACAAAGATAGGTAAACGGTTTAAGCCCGAGTATGTCCAAAAACTCATGAATACTTAATGAGTAGTCTTCAAACATATCATCTATTGAATCTTTAGGAACACAGTCATAATCTTTGAAGATTAAATCTTTCTTCCTTGCTGCAATTTCTTTAGCACTATTGAATTTATCAACAATATCAGAACTATAAGTTGTGCAATATAAAAGTGTTTCTATATCCTTGAATGTATAAGAATCTTTGACGAATTTTTCAGCAGTATCAAACTGTGCATCTGACATTGAAAATAATTTTGACAGATTTGCCCTACTTATCCAGATATCTACAATATTCTTTAAAGGTACGATTTTTGCAATCTTATCCGCACTCATCTTTGCAATATCAGGAATCACATCAGGTTCAAACATATTATGATATTTTAAAGCTCCGTTATTTTTGATATTACGCCAATCAGCATTTGACAGCAGCGCCAGAGGAATTATATATTCAGCAGGCAGATAATTCCCCGAATCAAATTTGGATACAAGAAGTTGTCTGTCTTTTATATTATGAAAAGTTTTTGGTGAAATCTTGTCTTTATACTTTGAGATAGAATTTGATAATTGAATAAGGTCGTTAATATTTAAAGGCTCAGGACGTCCTTTTATGTCGGCAAATAGCCCGTATTTCATCATTAAAGGATAATTATTCTCCGTCACAGAGCCGAGTTTTTCTAATTCAGCCGAATTAAATTCTGCTTTGCGTCCTTTAATTTGCTTATGCAGATTATTTTGAACAATAGTATTTAAAATATCAGGCTTACTTGCAAAACAACACAAGTCATACCTGCCGAATTGATATTTGCGTTCCGGCACATATATAACATCTTTTATATTATTAATATACCCGTTAATATCTTCCGGATGAGCCGGTAAGTCGCTAAAATATGCTAACTTTTTCTCTGGAATCATCCTATTACGATATGCAATTACGTTATTCAAATATTCAACAGCTAATGCTTCAGGAGACTTTTTCCTTTCCAGAAAATTTTTACATCTATCAACAAAAGTCTCAGGCAATTTATCTGCAGATACAAATTCATCAAAAGACGCCGGCGTCATCGGGCGAGAAGACATAGTATCGTTCTTATTTCCGGAAGTAAAAGTCCTATGTGGTATATTTGTTAACTGTATATTTGCAGGGGTAATTTTCATAGTCTTCGTAAACCGTGTAAAGCTATTTTTTTGCTAGCAAGATGTCATTCTCTTGAAATAAACGCGCAGCATCAAAACCATCATGCAGCAAAGAATTACAGCCGCAGATAACAGCCCGTACCAGAACCCTATAAGATTAAATCCAAAGTGAAAAGCCAGCAGACATCCTACAGGTATGGAAATTAACCAATAACCTACAAAATTTGAAATCAAAACGATTTTCGTTTTCTTAATTCCTTTAAAAATACCTGCTAACGCAACCTGCAATCCGTCAAAAATCTGGAATACAGCCATTACATATAATACAGGAATTCCTATCTTGATTAACGCAGGATCTTTTGTAAATAATCCGACAAGCACATCAGGGAATGACGAAAATATTACAGCACTGAATGTCATAAATGCAACACACAGAAAAATACCTATTTTAGCATATTTTTTTAAATCAAAATAATTGCAAGCTCCGTTTGCAAACCCTACCTTGACGGCAATAGCATTTGATATTGCAAGCGGAACCATAAATGATATTGTGGTCAAAGTACACACAAGGTTTTGCGCAGCAGCATACACACCGGATACACGCCCCATAAGAATTGCCGTAATATTAAACGCCACAAACTCAACTAATACTGCTAAGGAAATAGGAAGTCCGACTTTCAACAAATTTCTGTAATAATCTTTGTCCTCATAATCCCTGAACTTCATCATTGTAAAGCAGTAAATTAAAAGCGCAAACCCCATTACGTAGCGCACTGTAAAACTTGCAATCGCAAGCCCTATTGCTCCCATCGCAGGAACTGGCCCAAAACCGAATACAAATAATATATTCAAAGCAATATTTAAAAACACACAAAATACAGTAACTAAATTCGGGAATAACACAACCTCAAAAGCCTGCAAATACTCTTTCAAAGCAGCATGCAAATACGCCCCGAACGTAGAAAAAGCCGTTATAATCATATAATCTTTAATATCCGGCACCAGTTTGGCTTCAAAATGCATATAATCAATTAATGGTACACAGGCAAGGACAACTACCATAGTAATGACAGCAAGAATCATTGCAAATCTGATTGTCGGAAAGAAATATTTTTTTGCAGACTTTTTCTCACCGCGGTAGTTGGACAATATAGGGGAAACACTTGCAATCAAACCAATACCGAACGTCATAATGCAATTAGTAATCGCTGTTGCAATACTAATTGCCGCAAGAGTATCCGTTGAATGTCTTCCCGCTATCAAAACATCACCCGCGCCAATCAGGATAAAACCGAGATTGCCTAATATAATTGGCAGGGCAATGTTCAAAAGTTCTTTTATGTAATATTTATAACCGTGTTCCATGCAGAACAATTATATAGCAAAAACAGTGTTTGGCAAATATAATCTCTGTCTCAGTATTTATAGCCAGAATTAAATCTTATCGAGGTAAATTTTTAAAATAGTCTTTTTCTGTCAATGCACGATAAGCGCATCCAATACCGTTTTGGCGGCTCGGAGTATTTTTATCGCACATAATACCTCCCCATCCGCCCCAGTTGGATGATGATTCAGGTGACCCCATCGGAATTAACTTGCCCTGATGAGTTATCTGAAAAGAAAACAAATCATGTCCCCATGCATTAGGGCGTTTTGAAATACCGTTAACGTCAATAGATAAAACTATACCGTTCTCACGTGCGTTGGAATTTTGTATCATCAAAAACATTCCATCCCCTAAAATCGCCTGCCCTTCATCAAACCATTCCATTGTAACATTCTGGGTTAAATCATATGTCCTGTAACTTGATACCCTGTTGAATACAGGATTATCCTCATCTTCTATATCCGCAGTCAGGCATCCGTTTGTACCGCAATTAAAGAAATCACGTACATATTTCTTAAATACAGGCGCAAATTTACGGCTAGGATAATTATCCCAATTAACGGTCTGCCCTTCTTCCCTTTCCATTATCAAAACAGCCTGAGTCAGGACAGAATAAGCCTTTTTAAATGCAGCTTCCAATTCTTTTCCCTCTGTCGCATTTATTAATGAGGGAATTGTCATTGCCGCAACAACTCCGATTATTCCAAGAGTTATTAAAACCTCAGCAAGCGTAAAACCTTTTTTAACAGGAATACTTAGCTTATTAGCTCCTTTTATATTCATAATTGCCCTCTTTTGTTCTCTTTTAGACTACATACTTTAATAAAACAATACCATAAAATAAAAATGTGGACAATAAGACTACAAAAATTTTACAATTGGGACGCAATATCTTTAAATACAGAAAGCAAAAAGGATATTCGCAAAACGAACTTGCAGAAATGCTTGATATTTCCAGAGAACACCTTGCAAAAATAGAAACAGCAAAAAGATGTATAAGCCTTGGATTATTGATTGATATAGCAGAAAAACTTGATATACCGGTCAGAGATTTCTTTGATTTTTAAGAGAGAACATAAAAAGCAAAGGCGGGATTAAACCCGCCTTTTTGTTATTTTTTACCTTTACGTTTATAATATTCTTCAATAAATCCTGTATTGAAATTTCCGCTAATAAAGACATCGTCTTCAATAATATCCTGATGGAACGGAATAGTTGTTTCAATACCGGTTACAACGTATTCTTTCAACGCTCTGTACATTCTGCGGCGAGCCTCGTTACGAGTTCTGCCCCAGCAAATAAGCTTGCCAATCATAGAATCGTAATAAGGCGGGATTGAATAATCCTGATAAACATGGGAATCAACCCTTACACCAAAACCGCCCGGGGTAACATACCCTGTAATTTTACCCGGATTAGGCATAAAATCTTTTTCCGGATTTTCAGCGTTAATACGGCATTCAATAGCATGTCCGCGAAGAACAATATCATCCTGCGTAAAATCAAGTTTTTCACCTGATGCAACCAGAATTTGTTCTCTAACAAGGTCAATATTTGAAATCATTTCTGTAACACAGTGCTCAACCTGAATACGGGTATTCATTTCCATAAAGTACCATTTTCCATCGTGGTCAAGCAGAAATTCACACGTACCTGCTCCCTCATAATTGATAGCCTTAGCAGCGCGAACAGCAGCAGCACCCATTTCCTGACGGGTTTTGGCATCAATAGCCGGAGACGGAGCTTCTTCTATAAGCTTCTGGTGACGGCGCTGAATAGAACAATCTCTTTCACCTAAGTGAACAACATTTCCATACTGGTCACCGAGAATTTGCACCTCAATGTGACGCGGATTTTCAAGATATTTTTCCGCATAAACATCAGGGTTGCCGAAGAAATTCTGAGCTTCAGACTGGCAAAGATTCATATTAGTTTCAACTTCATCATCATTTCTGACAATTCTCATACCTTTGCCGCCGCCGCCTGCCGTTGCTTTAAGAATAATAGGATAACCGACTCTGTGCGCAAAGTCTTTAACTTCTTCAACTGTTTTGACAATCCCAGTCCCCGGAGTAACAGGGACATCATTTTCAATCATAGTTTTGCGCGCAGTTGCTTTATCACCCATTTTTCTCATAGCTTCTGCAGTAGGTCCGATAAATTTTATATGATGCTGTGCACAAATTTCTGCAAAATCAGCACGCTCTGACATAAAACCGTAGCCCGGATGAATTGCGTCAGCGCCTGAAACAAGGGCTGCAGAAATAATAGCAGGAATACTCAGATAACTTTTGGCACTCTGAGCAGGTCCTATACAATAAGCCTCTGTAGCAAGTCTTACGTGGAGAGAATTAGCATCCGCCTGTGAATATATTGCTACAGTCGGAATACCCAGCTCTCTGCAAGCTCTTATAATTCTAACGGCAATTTCGCCTCTGTTAGCGATTAAAACTTT
>CALUTF010000061.1 GCA_944323595.1 Candidatus Gastranaerophilales bacterium
GAGCATATTGAACATAGAATACAGGATTTTCGTCCGAATTTGTTTTTGCAAGTTCAATATCAAAATCCAGTGTAGTATCAATATTTCTCATTGTCATCCAGAAACGTGTAGCATCAACGCCAACTTCATCAATCAAATCTTCAAGAGTAACCATATTTTTACGTTTACCCATTCTGACCTCGTTACCGTTAATCACAAGATTAACAAGCTGACCGAGAAGAATTTCCAGTCTTGAAGAGTCATACCCGAGAGCTTCCATAGAAGCCTTAACCCTTGCTACATAACCGTGGTGATCAGCACCCCAGATGTTGATAAGTCTGTCAAATCCGCGTTCAAGCTTATCTACGTGATAAGCAATATCGGCTGTCAAATAAGTATTTGACCCGTCTGCTTTTTTTATGACTCTATCCTGATCATCACCGTAATCAGATGATTTAAACCAGTCCGCGCCGTCTTTTTGGTAAATTTTGCCGCTTTTTTTGAGTAAATTTACACACTCATCAACTTTGCCTGATTTATGTAATTCAAGTTCCGAATAAAAATTGTCAAAATAAACCCTGAAGTTTTCAAGCAAAGCTTTCTGCAAATCCTCCATTTCATATTTTGCGAAGTCAGAAAGTATCTGTACATCAATCTTTGTCACATCATTGTTGACTTCTGACATAATATCTTTTTTTGTCTCAATGAACTTTTTAGCAACAGGAATCAGATAATCACCCGGATAGTAATTTTTACGTTCGATTTCATCTGACGGAAAATCAACATCTTCGCCTAATTCCTGTCTGATACGGATAGCAAGAGAATTGCCGAGCTTATTAATTTGAGAGCCTGCATCATTGATATAAAATTCCTGATAAACCTCGTGACCGTAGAATTTCAAAAGATTTGCAAGCACAGAGCCCATCGCAGCCCAGCGCCCATGTCCGATATGGAAAGGTCCGGTAGGATTTGCAGAAACATATTCAAGAAGAATTTTTTCTTTCGTAATATTTTCCGGTCTTCCGAAATCGGAACCCTTTTTATAAATTTCATCGACAAGATTAATTAATAGAGTTTTGCCGGCTTTAAAATTGATAAAACCTCCGATTACAGAATAATCGTTATCTTCTTTATCAACAAATTCAACAATAGCATTAGCAATCGCAGGGGGCGCTATTTTAGCACTACGAGCCAGTGAAGAAACATTTATTGCATAATCTCCGAAGTCAGCATTTTTAGGTTTTTCAACATTCAATGAGCCTCTGGTATATTCTGTCATTGCGCCTAATTTACCGGCTTTAACTGCACTCTCCAGCGCGGTTTCTATATTCTCTAAAAAGTAATCTTTAATCATATTTATTCTCTCCATAAAATCTTTTAAGAAAATTATACCCCAAACATAACCAACTTGCATTTTAGGAGAATGTCATATAATATAAGTTATATAAAAAAGGGAGAAAATGGCGTGAAATGCTACAAAGCAAGATGGATACTCACATCAAAAGAGGAAGTTCTGGAAAATAAGGCAATCCTTGTTGACGAGGGAAAAATCGCGGGCATAATTCCGTTTGAAGAAATTAATCTGAAAGAAGAGTTAGTAAAAGATTTAGGGAATGCCGTAGTAACTCCCGGATTTATTGATTTGTTCACGCAATACCAGTACACAAATATATGTAATGCAAAACCTAAAAGTCTTAAAAACCGTCTAAAGAAATTTTTTCAAACAATAGCGAAAAACTATACATTTGCCGGAGTCAAACAGGATAACTATTCAAGGAAATGGGCAGATATCCTGAGCGCTTATTTCACAATGGACAGAGTAGAAAAAATAGAATCTTTCAAAGACGGGCTTAAGAATTCAATAATAGCCGGTACAACCTGCATTGCACAGGTATCCAAAGAAGATAAATATTTTGAAATACTTAACAGATGCCCGATAAAAAATTATTTGTTCTTTGAAGTATTTTCAGACAGCTCTGAAAAAAGCAAAAAAAGTTTCAAAACTCTTAGAAGTAAAGTCGAAAATCTTATATTCCACAAAGGCGAAAATACACATATAGGTATAATGCTTAATTCAATTTCAGGAGTACACAGAAAACTCTGGCAGTTATTTTCCAAATACTGCCGCAAACACAACATGCTGCTTCTGACCAGATTTGCGGAATCAAAAGATGAAATAGAATGGCTTGAACACGGATTTTCCGACATAGATTTGCTGCATAAGTTTATGGGATTCAGAAAAATTACCCCTTATCTGAAAAACATTACGCCAGTGGATTACCTAAATAATCTGAAAGTACTCACAAGCAAAGTCATTGTTGCAAACGCAAACTATTTAAACGAAAAAGAACTGGAAAGACTTGCCCAAACTGGGGTAAAATTTATATACCAACCATATTACAGCGAAGAAATCTGCAACAAAAAGCTTCCGTTTAATATGGTACTTGAGCATTTCGGAGAAAATGCGGGAATTTCCACACAAAGTTTCAAGCAGAATAAAAATTACAGCCTGTTGAAAGAAATTGCAGAACTTAACAAAGATGTAAATCTTGATATAACAGAATTAATAAAATATCTGACGATATACCCTGCCAAAATTTTGCGTCTTGATAATGCCATAGGTACAATTGAAGTCGGAAAAGATGCGGATTTCAATGTATTCAAACTGGATGACGGCGAAGACTACAAAGCTTTAATCAACAAGGACATGCCGTATTCAACCTACTCAAAAGGCAGAAAAATCGTAAAACGCGGCGTGATAAGATTTTCACTATAAAAACTATCTTGTAATTGAAATATGTTTTTGCTAAAATTTGTCCATAGTACGAAGTGTAAATAGAGGGGATATAACTATGACACAAAGAGTTTTATTATGTATTATGGACGGCTGGGGAATCAGCACGGGTTCAGAAAAATATGATGCAACAAAATTGTCGCACCCTATTCATGTTGATGAATTGGAACATGATTATAAATTCATAAAATTACACGCAGACGGCGAATACGTAGGGCTTCCTCACGGACAAATGGGGAACAGCGAAGTTGGACACCTTAACCTCGGAGCCGGCAGAATTGTTTATCAGGACTTATCAAGAATTAATAATGCTATTAAAGACGGCTCTTTTTTCAAAAATGAACGTTTCTTAATGGCTATTAACCACGCTAAACAAAACAATTCCGCACTTCATATCTACGGTCTTGTTTCAACAGGCGGTGTACACTCATCACTTGAGCATCTGAAAGCTTTAATAAAACTTGCCGCAGACGAGGGATTAACAAAAGTATACGTACATGCATTTTTGGACGGTCGTGACACTCCTCCGCAAAGTGCATGCACTTATCTGGAAGAAGTTGAAGCAGAACTTAAAAAATACAATCTTCCGCCTATCGCAACAGTTATCGGACGCTATTATATAATGGACAGAGATAACCGCTGGGACAGAGTTGAAAAAGGCTACAACGCATTGCTTTTAGGTGAGGGTGAAAAAGCGTCTTCCGCATGCGAAGCTGTTAAAAACTCTTACGCAATAGGAAACACAGATGAATTTGTTCTTCCTACTGTTATAGGCGGAGAAGAAAGCAGAATTCACGATAACGATGCAATAATTTTCTTCAACTACCGTCCAGATAGAGCAAGAGAAATAACCAAAGCCATCAACTTTACGGATTTTGACGGATTTGAAAGAAAAAAAGTTCTCAAAAATATCTGCTACATAACAATGACAAGCTACAACGAAGATTTTACTTATCCTGTAGCTTTTCCTAAAGAACACCTTGTAAACATCCTCGGTGATGTACTGGAAGCTAACGGAGTCAAACAGTTCAGAACAGCCGAAACAGAAAAATATGCTCACGTCACATTCTTCTTTAACGGAGGTATAGATGAACCGCAGCCTCACGAAACGAGAGTTCTTGTTCCGTCACCAAAAGTTGCAACTTACGATATGCAGCCGGAAATGAGCGCTCCGCAAGTTTGTGAAGAAGTACTAAAAGCTATTGACAATCCTGAATACGGCTTTATTCTTGTAAACTTTGCAAACCCTGATATGGTAGGTCATACCGGAGTTATTGAGGCTGCAACAAAAGCCTGCCACGTAGTAGATGAATGCGTAGGAAAAATTGCCGCTGCCTGCAAAAAACATGATATAATTATGCTTTTAACTGCAGACCACGGTAATTCAGAAATGATGGTAGATGAATCAACAGGCAAACCTCATACAGCTCACACTACTAATATGGTTCCGTTTGTGTTAATAAATGCACCTGAAAATATTGAATTAAAACCTGAGGGTGCATTATGTAACATAGCTCCTACAGTATTGCAGCTTATGGGTATTAAACAACCTGCTGAAATGAATT
This sequence comes from Candidatus Gastranaerophilales bacterium, assembly GCA_944323595.1. Classification (GTDB taxonomy): domain Bacteria; phylum Cyanobacteriota; class Vampirovibrionia; order Gastranaerophilales; family Gastranaerophilaceae; genus CALUVN01. The sequence goes on from CALUTF010000061.1 coordinate 4,339, forward strand.
GCGAATCTTTGATTAAATAATAATTACGGATATAGTGAAGTATGACAACAAATAACGAAAACATTCTGAATATTGACTTTTCTTTCAAAAAAAACAACGTTGATGAATTGTTTTTTAATCTCAGCGAAAATCCTGAAGGATTTAAAAACAAAGATTTCAGATATACACTGAGTTTAATTTATCAAATTGTTGAAGATGAATTCAAGGATGTTTTTCTAAGTCCGTACACACCGGCAAGAAATACTAACTTCTACCTTGTGAACGAAAAAGACAAGTTGTCATTCTTCATTACTCCGACAAATAATTTTCAATATTACCTTAAATCAAAAGGCTCACTTTTCAGATTTAATTCACAGGTGATTAACAATCAGGTCGGCTATGCTATGGCACTTGATTTAGTTATGGACTACTTTGGCGGATTTGGTGATATTGTAGAACTGGATGCTGTCACTCCGACATTTATTTATATGAATGCACTGACACATTTTGTTTTAAAACTTATCGAAAAATTATACTTCATCCCGACAGTAAAAAAACATAATAACATGTTCAGAATTGTCTATGAACCTATAATTTCCAACAATCAGCTTGCAAGGATTATAAATATATTTGAAGAAAATATTCCGGATGACCTGTTTATAAAAGGTGACAAACCTAAAAATTTTGTAAATGATTTTATATATAACTACCTTAACTATGTTATATATAAATTTTTAAGCATCAAGGCATATAAGTTCAAAGACGTAAAATCCGGCACATATATGATTAAAGACCTTGAGCAGCGTGCTGTGATGAAAGGAAATGACATAGCCGAGAATATAGCACAATGGTTTGATGAACTATATCTTGGCAAATACGACGTCATTCCGTTCTTCCAGATTGAAAAAATTGAAGATGAGCTCTTCCGTCTGAAAGTTCATATCAGAAACAGAAAAACAGATGAAACTGTACTTATAGACGAACTATACAAAGATGGAGAAGTTTTTGGCGCTAATGCCTCCGATATCGCAAGAATTGTCGAAAAACAATTGAATTATGCCATACGCTATATGCCGGAACTTGAAGAACTCTTTGAAGATGAAGAAAAATTATATCTGGATTTGAACCTCAATGAAGTTTATAAAATAATAACCCAGACCGCATATTATCTTCAAAAGGCACAAATTGAAGTAATCTTACCGAAAGAACTCGTTAATATTGTCGTTCCGAGAGCTTCTATTAATGCTAAAGTTAAGTCCGCACGCTCTCAGGATCTGGCTGATATTTTCAATAACACTGCGTCTTCCGGTATTACTCTGGACGACATACTTGATTTTTCTTATGAAATTGCAATCGGCAATGAAAAAATATCGCTGGAAGAATTTAATAAACTCGTCGAAAACAGCAACGGATTAATCAAATATAAAAATAAATACGTCCTTATTGACAAAGACGAAAGCAAAAAAATCTTTGAACAGGTGGCAAAAGCAAACTTCAAAAATCTTTCGAGAATGGAACTCATCCACGCTTCAATGTCAGGTCAATTGCAGCAGTATGAATTTGATTATGATGAAGCTTTTGCCAAAATTATTCAGGACTTTACAAAACCTGTAGAAGTTAGTGTTCCTACAACACTGCAAGGAGAATTAAGACCTTACCAGCAAACCGGGTTAAAATGGCTCTGGACAAATGTTTCAAAGGGATTTGGCGTATGTATGGCTGATGATATGGGATTAGGAAAAACCATACAAATTATATCCCTGATACTCAAACTAAAAGAAGATAATCAGTTGAAAAAGCCGGTTCTGGTTATATGCCCGACAACACTTATCGGAAACTGGATGAAAGAGCTTCAAATGTTTGCGCCTAGTCTTGACGCCGTAATCTACCACGGAGCAGAAAGACAATTAGACGTAAATCACGATATTATTCTCACGACCTATGCAATTATGCGTATTGATGTCGATGAACTTAAAAAACACAACTGGGGTATGATTATCGTTGATGAAGCTCAAAATATTAAAAACCCTGACACGGCTCAAACACTCGCTATCAAAATGTTAAAAGCTGATATTAAAGTTGCAATGACAGGTACACCGGTTGAAAACAGATTAACTGAATTATGGAGTATATTTGACTTTATCAACCGCGGCTATCTAGGCTCATTAAAAGAATTTCAAAAGAGCTATGCAATACCTATTGAACGCTTTAAAGAAACTTCAAGAGCAGCTAAACTCAAAATGTCAGTTTCTCCGTTTGTATTAAGACGTCTTAAAACTGATAAGCACGTTATTTCCGATTTACCGGAAAAAATGGTTCTCAACGAATACTGCTATCTGTCTAAACCACAGGCAGTGCTTTATGAAAAGACTCTTAATGAAATGATGGAAAAAATCAGCGGATTTACAGGTATTAACAGACGAGGAAATATATTTAAACTCATCACGGCTCTCAAACAAATCTGTAACCACCCGTATCAATTCCTCAAAGGCGGGGAAATCAGCCGTGAACTTTCAGGCAAAATGGATAAATGTATTTCAACAGTCGAAAGTATACTTGAACACGGTGAAAAGACTCTCATATTCACCCAGTACAAAGAAATGGGTGATATTCTCTGCAAAATTATTGCAGACGAATGCAACACAGAACCGTTGTTCTTCCATGGCTCGCTCACAGTACCGCAAAGAGAAGAACTTATTGAAAAATTCCAGACAAATCCTGACTGTAAGATTATGATACTTTCACTTAAAGCCGGCGGAACAGGTCTGAACCTCACAAGCGCAACCAACGTAATCCACTATGATTTATGGTGGAATCCGGCTGTTGAAGAACAGGCTACAGACAGAACCTACCGTATCGGTCAGGATAAGAACGTAATGGTTCACAGAATGATTACACTCGGAACTTTTGAAGAAAAAATTGATGAAATGCTGAAATCTAAAAAAGAACTTGCAGATTTGGCTGTTTACGAAGGCGAAAAGATTATTACGGAACTTTCAGACGAAGAAATCTACGAAATCTTTACACTTTCCGCTTAATTTTAAAAATTTGCTTGCACTTTTAAATTCAGTAAGTTAAAATTGTATTAGTCGAAATGTATAAAAGTTCAAGTTTGGAATCTTGAACGCAAAGAAAGAGGTTTAAAATGAAAAAAGGAATCCACCCTGATTATAAGAAAATGACAATCAAATGTGTTTGCGGTAACGAAATTGAAACAGGTTCTGTATTAGATGATATCACTGTTGAAATTTGCAGCCACTGCCACCCGTTCTACACAGGTCAACAAAAAATTCTTGACTCTGAAGGTCGTGTTGAAAGATTCAACAAACGTTACGGAAATAAAAAATAATTATTATTTAAAAACATTTATTTACAAAGTAGCCCGTTTATCTCAAATGGGCTATTATTGTATAAGTACTTAGTTGGAGGAGTTATGCAAGAAAATAATCAACCCGTAGTTAATCTTATCTCAAAACCAGAAAACATGCTCAAAACCGTATACACAGCATGCAGAACCTGCTACAGCGCAGATTATCCGATTAACATATACGAAAGCACTGACGACAAAGAAAAAATGCTTAAACTCATTGAAAGAGTAATTTCATCAGGCCACTACTCTACAATTGAGCATATACAGGTTAGTTTTGCAATATCAAATGTATCACGCGCCTGCACACACCAGCTTGTAAGACACAGACACATGTCTTTTTCTCAAAAATCCCAACGCTACGTGAAAGAAAAAGGTCAATTTGATTATATAATTCCGCCGACAATTGAAAAAAATCAGGAATTAAAAGAAAAATTCATAGCATTTATGGGAAAAATTTCAGAGCAGTATCAGGAATTTGTAGAAGCGGGCATTCCTGCAGAAGACGCAAGATTTGTACTGCCAAATGCAGCAGCAAGCTCTATGGTCGCAAGCCTGAACCTCAGAGAAATGATTCACCTTGCAAATCTCAGACTCTGCACAAGAGCACAATATGAAATCAGAAC
>CALUTF010000062.1 GCA_944323595.1 Candidatus Gastranaerophilales bacterium
TCTGCCGAGAAAAACCTGACTAAATGTCCGGTTTTTCGAGAGGTCTGGTAGCGTAGCGGACAAGCTGCTTCCCCTTTTGACAATTTAATACTTTTTTTCGGGACGTGGCACTCTGCCGAGAAAAACCTGACTAAATGTCCGGTTTTTCGAGAGGTCTGGTAGCGTAGCGGACAAGCTGCTTCCCCTTTGACAATTTAATACTTTTTTTTCGGGACGTGGCGCAGCTTGGTAGCGTGCTACCTTGGGGTGGTAGAGGTCGCAGGTTCAAATCCTGTCGTTCCGATTTTTTTATTATACGTTAAGATTTTACACGGAATTCACACACAAACATTCAATTACCGTACTTTTTTCCAGACGGTAGGCACCTTTACTTTAATTCCGCCATAGCCAAGTCCGGTTTTTGAAAAACCGACAGGGATAAATCGCCCGAATTTTTCTAAGGCGGTTTTGAGAGGCGATTCCTTGAATAATTTCACTCCGGCTGAACAAATGTGTTTGCGGTTACCGATATCAAAAAACGGCGTATTTTTGAACAAGATAACTTCATTTTCAGGAAGATTTTTGTCAGCCAGAAACAGATGGTCTTTTATGTGATCGCCTATTAAAAAAACACCGCCTGTTTCAAGTTTTGCATGAATTTTATTAACCAGTGCTTCTATAATTTCTTTTTTATTATCCATAGGTCTGGATGCAAAATATTTGCGTTGTTCAATAGTTTCGTTTAAATCATTGCCTGTCATTTGATAAAGTGCATTTCTGAAAAATATTGCACCGACCTTATCCTGACTTCTGTAATATTTAATGCCGTTGATATCACCTTTTCTTATATCAATTTCTTTAATTTTTTGCGGCGAAATACAAAAATATTTTTCCTGAAAATTACGATAGAATTTTTTTATATTAAAATAGTCAGTTTTATTGTTAATATGGCGATCAATAGCAGGCGGGAAAATTTCTTCCATCATCCCGTAAAATTTCTCCTGTAGAAATTTTTCATCACCGCTGCTTTTTTCTTTTTGGAGCAGAAAAGAATCATACCAGTTTGAAAAGACTGTATAAATTCCTTTCTTAGCAAGCCTCAATGCTGATGTACTGGTGTCATAACCAATAACTTTGTATTTTGGACTTTCAAGGAGTGACTTTACAGAAATTGTTTCTTCCCCGTTTGAACAGGCAAAATCCCAGATTTCAGCACCCGCAGGAAATTCCTTTTTTATTTCTGCTACTGCAGACTTCAATGTTCCTGCATCTCTGTAGAACCAGCTGTCCAGCGGTACTCCTGTTTGGGAATCAACATAGAGCAATCCTTGAAAAGCTGGCTGCTTAACTCGCGGGGTAGAATTTTGTTTATTTGTATACAAATTAATTTGATGAGATATTTGCATACCGGATTAAATGTCCGTAAATAAAAAAATTTGCCGTTTCTTAAAACAAATTTACAAAATTAAGATGATAACCGCGGGTGTAGATTATTTCAGCCGGATATAATTTATTTGCCGATTTTATTATACATTTGTTCAAGAATTCTTAATTTTTGTGCAGTCTCAGGTCTTGTCAGGAATGTATTTAATTGTGAAGAAATCAAGTCTGTCAGCTCATAACTGTAAGACGCTGATTTCAAATCACCGCTAACTTTAAGTATCTCGGCAATGGAGGAAGATACTAATGTCATAAAGTCAGTTGATGCAAGTTTTTGCCTGTCAATAAACAATCCGTCATAGGTTTTATCTTTGACCAATGCGTGGAAATATGTATTGTTACTATCCTGTGCATCAAATACGTATTCAGATTTGCCTTTAAGTGACGGTATTGTACCGCTTGTATCATTTTGGGCGAAAAGTTCTATTGCCTGTCTCAGGAGTCGTAATTTACGGACTTCATTATCCGTAGGTTTAAGTGAATGCGGTTTATGCTCCATGTCATAAACTTCCTGTGCACTTTTCATACCGAGAGTTTGACAGTCTGTATATGCAAATTTGTAACCCTTTTCTCTCAGGTATTTCTCAACCTTTTCAGGCAGGATATTATTTCCATATTTGTAGGCGGGGACGTATACGATTTTCGTATTAGAAAAATCTATTGTTAAGTGGCGGCTACCGGCTTCCGCTATCAGACCTCTTGCAAACTGGATTGAATTATCTTTTGTATTATATAAAAGTTTCGCATCTGCAGTTGAGGTACTTGTCAAAACAGGTTCCAATGAGGCAATTGCTTTTATTAAATCTTCATCAGACATGGTTTGAGCATAATACCGGCCCAGTCCAAACAATTGATCTTTGTTTAAAGCCATCCTGTCCCTGCCGGAATCAAAAACGTAAGATGTTCGATTTGCAGCCTGCACTAATGCAGGATCTTCAACAGAACGCTTAAACACAATAGTCAAATTATTCAAGCCGCCTGAAATCTTGCCGTCTTCGGTTTCATAACGTTGTACATAATACAGATTACCTTTTGCATCAGGATTTTCATCAACTTTAAAGGCAAAGTATTCATTTTCAAATGTCGGATTTTGAAAATCTTGATTATACGGATGACCAAAATAATCTCTTGCTTCAATAATAGTTGATACAAGGTCTTTATCTGCAGTTGTAAATTCTATATAATTACCTTTAACAGATGTCTGATTTTGATTAAGAGTTTGAGTCATATCAGCAGTTTGAATATCATCGGAAGAACGTCCGAATCTCATAGACCAGTCACCGCAAGCGTATTCAACATACGGAGTATCTAGATGTGAAAGAAGGTTAACCGCAACAATACGTGTACCTTCCCCAAAAGCTCCGGCATTTGCACCGTTACCACCTTTTGTACTGTCGCCCAAAGATTCAAGGTGTGAGTAATCATAGTGTCCAGTACCCGTAATTCTGATTTTATAAGTTCCGTCAGGCTGCGGTGTAACTTCAACGCCGACACCTTCCATTGTGTGACCGTTACCGTCATAAAAGTTTTGCATTATATCACGGGCTATTTTTGTATTACTCCAGTTTGTTTTTGCACCGTAACGGATTTTGATACGTGCATTTTCTGTTTGTCCGAGTCTGTGTGTGTCCTCCGGATGTATTTCAGGAACTTCTGCACGGGTCGGATTCATTCCGCCGGTGTCCGGAATAACAAATTTTACCGGTTTGCCGTCAGTAAATAAAGTATGTGTGTATTCTTCCGGTGACGGAAGTTTAAGATATTCATCAGGAGATGATGTCCGATGAAATTTTTCATATTCATAAGTCTTTGTATTATTTGATTTAGGGGATTTTTTAACAAAAGTTTTTATTTTGTCTATAATTTTAGTTACATAAGAAGATGGTGTAATATTTTCAAGATTTTTACCTATTCTTACATTTTCCGCAAAATTAACGGTCTTGCCAATTTGGGCGGATGACGTATTTGAAGCAGGTGTAGTATTTTCAATATATTCTTCATATTTAAAAGGCGCGTTAAGCTGTTTCTGTATTTTTTCCGTATAAGCTGTTTCATTAAAACGGACGGTTGAATTAGAGTCTTTGCCCTTATATAAATCTGCCAGAACTTTAATTTTTTCTAAAGCGGCAGGATTGTGTGTTAAAACATTCATTATGTATTTTTGAACATCAACCAGACGCAAGCTGAAACGTTCTGACGTATCTCCGCCTGTTTTATGCGAAATTTCATGAATCCATGTTGCAAGATTTCCGACATAACTATCAAGAGCAAGTGATGAAAGTTTAACCCAGTGACCTAGATATTTGTCTCCATCAATTATAGCTTCTGCAGCTTCGTTCGGGGAACCGCCTTCATCGAAAATAAGAGTAGGTTTTTCTGTATCTGCTTTTGTAATGTATTCAGCGGTCTTAAGGTCTGCATTTTCTTGTAACACTTTAATCCCTTCATCAAGCAGATGAATTCTGGCAGCAAGAGCCGGAGTAGGGTTAACCGGCTTTTTCTTTCCGTCTGAAAAACTATGGAATTCTTGCATTCCGACATTTCTCATTACCGGATTTGCAATTTTGTATCCCATAAGCCGTGCCATTTGATAATCTTCAGGTTCTGCATTTTCATTAAGGTATACATATTTTTCTTTACTAAAATCTATACCAAGGTTTCTTCTTTTAGCTTCATGAACAAGTGCCATAACGATGCCAAGCTGACTGGAATCGACATCTTTACCTTCTTGTATTTTCCAGATATTTTCCAGTGAAGATATTGTCTGCGTCAACTCTGCATCGCTCATTGTTACCGCGTATCTTGAAATAAGATTATGAACCTGATAATCATATACCTGGACTCTGTCACGGCCGGTGCCAAGATTATATTCTGAACCTGTAAGTTTAACAAGTTCTTCATCATTCGGCATTTTCTTGAATACAATATTGAGTCCGGGCAATCCATTGTCAGCTTTGCCGTTAGTTTCATAGCGCTGGACTATATACAAATTACCTTTTTCTTCTTCCGGCAGCAGTTTAAATCCGAAGTATTCATTTTCAAAATCCATATTGTGGAAATCTTTATTTTTTGGATGATAAAAATAGTCTTTGGAATTGAGAATTTCTTTGACAAGCGCTTCATTTGATGTTTGAAATTCTATGTAGTTGCCGTCAATGGTATTTTCGTTTTTAGAAAGTGTCTGGGTCATATCGGCGGTTTGAATATCATCGGAAGAACGACCGAATTTCATAGACCAATCTCCGCAGGCATATTCTACATACGGAGTATCAAGACGTGAGAGCAGATTAACCGCAACAATACGTGTACCCTCGCCAAAAGCTCCTGCATTTGAACTGTCACCGTCTTTTGTACTGTCACCAAGAGATTCAAGGTGTGAGTAATCATAGTGTCCGTCGCCGTTTATGCGGACTTTATATGAGCCGTCATCATTTTTAACTATTTGAATATCAACACCTTCAAGTGTATGACCGTTACCGTCATAGAAGTTTTGCATTATATCACGGGCTATTTTTGTATTGCTCCAGTTTGTTTTTGCACCGTAACGGATTTTAATACGGGCATTTTCTGTTTGCCCGAGTCTGTGTGTGTCCTCCGGATGTATTTCAGGAACTTCCGCACGAGTCGGATTCATTCCGCCTTCATTTTCAATTTTGACGGTAACATTTCCGTTTTGTTTCAAATTGTTCATCAATTCTATGGTATGTGGTAACGGTTCAACTGAGACCTCATCCTTTGGCGGAAGTTTTTCAAACGGAATGAATCTGTCAGGTTTATAATAACCTGATGAATATAATCCTTTTAGCATATCTCTCGCGGAAACAGTATTGAGAGCGTTTGTTACATCATCAGGTTTATAGTTGAGCGGCTGTTGGATTTTAGCTTCCATTTGCGTTCTGTAAGCATCAATATCAACAGACTCAGGTTTTCTGTCTGCTATTGGTGTAATAAACTTTTCGTATTCATCCTGAGGCATATCACGTAATCTTTGCCACTCGGTAAATTCCATACGACTTGCTTTATATCCCCTTAAATACGGGCGTTTGTTTAGATTTTCGATTTTCTTTACATATTCTTCATTACTGCAATAGAGTAAATCAGAAATAATCTCTTTTCTGTCCTTTAAATAATCTCCGGCAATATTTAATATATCTCTTTTGAAAAGCAGAGTATAATCGAAATTTAGCCGTTCACCTGCATTATCAACAATTACAAATGTATTTGAACCGCCCATAATATCTTTCACAAGCCTGAGTTCCTCAAGTGAAAGTTTCGGTGCAATATTTTCTTCAAAATTTTGCATGATATCATTCACATCATAAGTCTTTTCATCCAAATGATTATTATCAATCATGCATTTTACTATCCAGCGGATATCACCAAGTGCCTGTTTTCTGCATTGTTTGTTATATGTCACAATTTGTTTTGCATATTCCAGCAAATTTGCATCGTCAGACATCTTAGGATGTTTGTGGTATTCAATTGATAAGTCTTTGTATTTATTTATAAAATCTTGAACCTGTTTACGCTGTGCATCGCTCAGTGTTACATCTTTATTCACTCTTATATTTTCTAAAATTTTGTCAGGCTCACCTGCATAGTACCGGTCAGCTTGCATTTCTGCTAGGTCATCCTTATTTGTATGATTAAAAATCAGTTCTTTTATCGGAGAGAATTCTTCAATAAATTTTTCATGCTGTGATTGCAAATATCCGCCATTTTTGACATTTTCAAGAATTTCAGCGGCATTGTCTTTTGTTACGGATTTGAGTACTTCATTTGTTTTTCCTTTCGGGAAATACTGACTGGTCTGCATTGCTTTTATAACATCTATGTTAGTTTCATTCAGTTGTCTGCTTATATTCCAGTCAAGAGTTTTTATAAATTCGTAATTATCCAGTAAAAATTCAATACTGCATTTTTCATAATTATTTTTGGTGCTGCCATCAACTTTACATAATAAGGTACTCAAATCTTCCGGTTTGATACCTCTTTCCAGGAATACTTTTGCAGCATTTATATTTTTAGCATTGGTATCTGCTATTACACTGGTAATTACATCTTTCGGCACTGATTTTTCGTTAAGAATATTGTATATTTCAACTTTAGCAGGTACATCTTCAGCTTTTACATGACAGAACATATGCGGAACCATAAAGACAGTATCGCTGGTCAAAAGTTCTGTATCATGTTTTAAAGCATTATACAGCAATTTAACTCCGTCTGCCGAATCCATATTCATTACAATCGTTGAGACTGCATCATCATTCAAAATATTTTCATTTGCAAAAAATTTATATAATTCTCTTGCTTTGTCAATATTACCGGCATTTATTCTATCAAGCGCTTCTGCACCCCAGCCGCTAATCTTTTCAGGGTGTGCCTTAGCGAATTCAAACATAGCAATCTTTGCCGCCAATTCTTTAGGATTTGTTATACTATTTTCAATAGATTCAAGATAAGATTTATATTCATTATCATTCTTTAAACGTTCCATAAATTCAGCTTTTTTCTGAGCAAATTCTTCAGGTTTTATTTCAGGAACTTCCGGAATATTTGCTGATTTATCTGCATGTTTTACAGGTTCATCTTTCACAACAGGAGTTTCCGGAGCTTTTAGTTCTACTGCAGGCGGAACTTCCGCAGCTTCATCAGTTTCTCTGGTAACAGATGCCGGCGCAGCATCCTCTTTGTCAGCAGCTCTTACCTGAGATTCAGGAACACTTTTAGTTTCATTAGTTCGTACTTCCGGTACATCTTCTAAAGGCGTTTCAATATCCTGTTTAACTTCAACAGGTGTTTCGCTGCGCGGAGTTTCTCTTGTGAGTGTTTCATCCGACAAATCAATTTTAGGGGGTTCAGTTTTAGGTGCTTTAGGGTCGTGTCTGTAGGCAAGCTTACCTATATCAGACACATCTGAACTCGTTCCTACTATTATACCCAT
>CALUTF010000063.1 GCA_944323595.1 Candidatus Gastranaerophilales bacterium
TTGATTAAGATATTTAATTATCATAATGGTGAGTACATTAACTCTCACCCAAAATCCGTCATTGAGTCAGATTTTGTACGAGTTTCTGCTGACGTACCCGCTTGATTAAGATATTTAATTATCAATTTACTTTTTATTATACACGAAAAATTATTTTTGTATAATAATTATGTCTCCGCGTTTAACTTTTGTTGCAAGTTCTTTTATGACTTCATTATCCATTCTGATACATCCTAAAGATGCATATTGTCCTATGCTTTTGGGGTTATTATTCCCATGAATAAACTCTCCTGTTTTGCCCCGTTTGCCGGTTTCTGGGTCAATGGTTTCAAGACAGATTGTTCTTGGGCCATAGTCATTTGGTTTCCTGTGTCTTCTGGTTGATGCCGGCGCTGATTTATACGGGTATTTTTCTACATGGGTTACTATACGCACACCGGTATCTGTCGGATATTTTTCTTTCCCGCTTGCGACAAGATATGCACAAATGGCTTCACCGTCTTCATTGTAATGGTAGAGAATGTTTTTTGATATGTCAACAACAATGGCTGCGTTCGTTGTATCTCCTTTTATAGCTATTTGTGGATTTGGGGCACCAAGAAGAATACTTTTTGCATTTGTGCCCTGCGGAGTGATTTTGATGGTGTCTGTGCGTTCAAATTTATCAGGGATAGTATCTCTGTTTAGCGTTTGTCCGCGTAATGCCTGTCCGCCGACTAACAATGCTCCTGTTGCTAGGGTAATGCCTACTGCTTTTTTTATTCCTATTGCGGGTAAAATTTTCATGATTTTATTTGTAAAACTCCTGAATAAAATTTTTTGCGCTTTTCAATACTTTTATTTTTTATTAACACGTTCTGCAAAGAATGTTGCAATCGCCGGTATTGCTATATAGTAAATGCCTCCGAGTATCAGTGCCGGTTTAGCAATTTTTATTCCCTCAATATATCGTTCTAATTCCGGCAGGTTTTTGTTGATTTCTTTGAATTTTTCAATGTATTTTTCGGTCGGCTTTTTCAATACATGGTTTAAGCCATAGCCGCCTGTTATACATAAGCCGGTTGAAATTAGAGAATTATTTATAAGAGTTCTTTTTCTGTCCTCTTTTATGCCTTTGCTTTTTGCGGTCTGATTGACAAAAGTTAATGTGGAAACCACGTCTGTTGCTGACATTATATGTTGTGCAAAGTTTGTTTCGCTGTATTTTTCAGTCATATTCAAAACCGGTTTTGTGTTTATAATCTTGCCAAAGCCATGTGCAAGAAGTTCTGTAAAACCATCATATACGTTTTTTGAATTCTGCCTGAGTTTTTGTGTTTGTTTATGCAGGGTGGAACCCAAGCCGCTAAAGGAAATTTCTTTTGTTTGTTCTTTGGCTGGTGCGTTTTGGATATTTTTTTTGTGTTTGAAAATTCCTGCCATAATCGGCGGTATCAGAGCGCAGGTAAGAGCTGATTTCGGGGCTGCTATCACAAAACCAAGCCCTAGTTTAAACAGTTGTGTTGCAAATGAATATTTACCTGATTTGGTTAAAGTGTCAGCACTGCCTTTTAAGAAATTTATTGTTCGTTGCTTCAGGTATTTTGCTGGTGTTTCGTCAATTTTTTTTACGGCAGCAGCAACGGGCAGCGAGGATGTCAGCATTACCATATATCCTACAGCACTAGATGAAAAGGATTTTGCACAGGCCAGTTTTTTGTTCTCCATATCGGTGTTTGGAGTTGTCATGATAGAAATCGGTCTGGCAATTGTAGATAGCGTAAGTGATGCGGTTGCGCTAAACAAAGCACTGTTTTTTGCCGCAAATTTTAAGCTATTTAACAAAATTTTGTTACTGTATATTAAAGAATTTACTTTCATCTTTTTTTATTAGATAACATACATAAGGAAAAGTAAATCTAAAAAAGCATTAAATTAAAATTTATTATGACAAAAAATGCGCTAAAAGATTTTATAAAAGCAGAACTCAGCGGCTGGAAAAAACAGGAGGCTGCAGGTTTATTTGTTGTATTTTTAATAATTATAGTTAATGCATTTGTCGTAAAAGATGATATTATTTCTGTTATTTCGGCATTTTGCGGTATTTTGTATACTACAATTGCAGGTAAGGGAAAGATTTCATGTTATATTTTCGGATTAATGGGGACGGGGTGTTATTCGTGGCTTTCGTTTCATAACGGACTGTACGGGAATTTATTGTTGTATCTCGGGTATTATTTCCCGATGCAGATTGCCGGTATTTTTGCATGGCGCAGACATCTCAACGAAAAAACTAAGGTTATTGAAAAAAGAAAGTTGTCTAATTTAGAACGGGCAGTGCTTACTGTTATTATTATTTGTATTTCAATTAATGCTATTGTGATTATTAAATATTTGGGTGGTTCAAGCCCTGTATTTGACGGGATTACAACTGTTCTGTCAATTGCAGGCATGTACCTGACTGTAAAGCGGTGTATTGAACAGTGGGTTATCTGGATGATTGTTAACGGTTTATCTGCTTTAATGTGGCTTGAATTGATTTTGAATGGTACTAAAGCCTATGCGACTTTTATCATGTGGGTTGTTTATTTTATTCTGGCCATTTATTTCTATAGAAGCTGGAAGCAGGAAATTTTTGCTACTGTATAAAGATTTATTACTCCCCATTAGTTTTTGTTTATTGTTTTAAGTGACGCGAAAAATTAAAGCCGTCCTTTGTGATAATACCACAATAAATGGTCAAAACCATTACGGCTTATGTTACTATTGGATTTTTTTATAATTTCATCAACAATAGTCCTATAATTTGAGTAGTTATTTAAATCATTTTTGGTACAATTTATTCCAAATTTTTTAGCATATAATGGTAGAACTTTTTTCAATACATTATCATAAATTGAATAATTATCCTGTTCTTCCAGTCCTGCAAACAGATAAAAGCAAGCATAATGACAAAATTTACTTGCAAATGATAGATTTGTTCGGTATCTTTTGCCATTTGGGGAACTTGTTTTTTGCGCAATTAAATTTATTAATTCTAATCCTTTAGGATTTTTTAAATATTTAATAAAATCTCTAATTGTTAGATTAGAAATTCTAGCAGTTATTTCATCCCTGCCAACCTTGTCGGCATTAATATGTGTACTGTTTTCTCTATCAACAGCGCAAACAGCTTCATATACCGCATTCTTTGGCGCGTCCTTTAATATTGCTGTATCCTTGTTATTATCTATATAATGTTTTAATTGTTTAAACCAATACGCAGAAGACCCTCGTTTCTTTTTATCCGCCGCTACATCGGCATTAGAAGCATTCATATAAGAAGAGTCCATTTTAATCATAGCTTCAATTCTTGCCACATTATCTTGCGATAATATAACTAAACCGTCACTATCAAGTTTTATCATATATAATTCATTTGCTTGTTCTAGTTCTTGTTGAATTTGATTCATATTCTTCTCCATCTAATTCTTTTAAATGTTATACATAAAATTGTGTCAATTTAGTATAATTTTGATGTACATGTCACATAATGTGGTTATTTGGGCCACTTTGTGTTGGGGGACAATTCAAGAACCCTCAACCTACAAGCTCTAAAAAAACTGGTAGTGTCAGGGTTTGACACTTCCAGTGAAATGGTTGCGGGAGCTGGATTTGAACCAACGACCTTCGGGTTATGAGGGGCTTTTGGGGACAAAAAACTTTGTAAAAACTTATTTCACACTGTTTCATAAATAGCCTAAAAATCAACATTTACAATATCTCAACAGATATTCTGTTTAATCAATATTTCACTTTAATCAATTATGATTTTTATAATTATAGGAACAAAATGGGAACAATTCAAATACCTAAAAACACTTGTTAAATCATTGATACATTATATAAAACTTTTATTACTTTATTACTTTTAAATAAAATAGATATTAAAAGTAAATAAGCATAAACATTTTGATTAGTAATAAAAATGTTAGAATTTCGTAATAAGTAATAAAATTCCTTGTTTATCTAAAAATTATTCATTATAATCAAAATTATTTATGAATTTTATTTTAGAAGGATAGTTTTGTAAATATTTTTCTTGTTCGTCAATGTTAAGCAATCTTATTTTTTGAAGACAACTACTAAGTTTAATCGCTAGATTTTTTCGTTGATTACTGCTATCAATGTTACTAAAAAGTTCAGTTCTATAAGAATCTTTAAACATACCTTTCCATAATGGTAAAACCTTATTTATTTCTATATACTTATTTAACTGTTTTACATTCACATAATTATTAAATTCCTCTATGTCAGTCATTGCTAAGGCATTTAAAAGAAGTGATGGCTCAATTAATAATACATCTTTTTCTGAAAGTATATCTAAAAATAAATTAAATCGCATGAAAAACTTTTCAATGTCTCTTGCTGAAAATTCAAGAATATTTGTAATGTCGGATATTAAATGACTTAAAACATTTTGTTCTTGCATTACATCCATATTTCTTGCAAAACCAAAACTATCAATTCTGCGTTGTAAATTATAGTTGTAATATCTATCACTTTGTATAAATTTGTCAATTTTATTCCACGAATTATGTAAATGGTAATGTATCAACTGTTCATTAGAGCTATCAGGCAGTTGAAAATCGACATCTATAAATTTTCTTAAATATCCATTGACTTCTCCTTCATTTGTTCCAAAAATTCTTCTCACTGAATTTTCGAGTTGTTTTTTGTCAACAGATAAGACAAAAACTATATTGGGAATTCCAAACAGATGTTTTATGATTTCAAGAGTTTTTATTGCATATATAGGATTGCAACGGTCAAGCTCATCAACAAATATTATAATCTTTTTACCCAGTTTTTGAGGAATAAGTTCTAAATTATTTTTAAGTTTTTGAATCTCATTTTTTACTTCAAGATATTCCGATTTTTTAGATTTTTTATTCGGGTCAAAATTAGCACTACAATTAAATGCTTTATATTTTAAACCTATTTGAAATGTAGTTTTTTCGCAGATTAATTTTAAAAATTTTTTGCAAGACTTTAAAAGCTTTATAAAACTCTTATCATTCTTGCATTTTTCAAGTTCTGCAAATAATTCTACAAACAAAGGTATAAGAGGCGAATCGTAAAAATCAGATTCCCACGCATTATATAAAATATTTATTGAATCATCTTGCATTAACTTAATCAAATTTTCAATAAAATATGTTTTTCCACCACCCCATTGAGCAGAAACACTAAAAACATTTAAATCTGTGTTTAGCAAAACATTTTTAAAATTTTCAGCTACAGTCTTTCTATTTAATTTATCATCAGCAAAGGGTTCTGTTGTTTGAACGACTTTTTTATTATTTTGCATTTCAATTTCATCTGCCATAGCTACTCCTTATTAAATAATTTTACCATGAATATAATTATGCTATAATAAACGCATGACAAAGCGTACAGAGGCATTGGAAGTATATTTTTACAAGACAAGTTCAGGTAATGAACCTGTTAGAGAATGGCTTAAGGACTTACCGAGAGAAGATAAGCGTACAATCGGCTTTGATATCAAAACTGTTCAATATGGCTATCCGATAGGTATGCCTTTAACTAGAGTTTTGCATGGAACAAACGGTTTAGAAGAAGTTCGCAGTAATGTATCAAACGGGATTGCAAGAGTTATTTTCTATGTTGAAGATGGTACAATGGTGCTTTTACACGCATTCATCAAGAAAAGTCAAAAGACGCCGCAAAAAGATTTAGATGTTGCAATCAAACGGTATAAAGAGCTCCTGAGGAAATCATAGATTTCCACGTCGCTATCGTTAAGTTACGTTGCCGAAAACTCGACGTTTCCGTCAACTACACTCCGGCTATCGCATTTTATGCAAAAGATAAAATAATACGTTTACCCAAGTATTTAGCAACTTTTTCTATTGTATTCAAGGTGATTGAAGTATTTTCAGGGTCTAAAATACGGCAAATAGCTGTTCTTGAAGTTTCAAGTTCTTTTGCTAAGCGATTTACTGAAATATTATCTTCAAGCATTTTTTGTTCTAAGGCGTAAGCAATAACTCTTTTTATTGCAACAGCTTCTGACTCTTGAAGCATATCTTCTTCTTCAAGAAAACTATCAAAACTGGTGCCTATATGTTTTTTATCAATCATTTTTAATTATCCTTTTCTTATATTTATATTGTACCAAAATTGGTACAATATTTCAACCCCTGTGTCATAAATTTGTTAAAAAGCCTTAAAACACAGTTAAAACAAATATGTACAGGGTACTTTATTCCAAATATAATAATAAAAATTGCCATTTCAGGCACTTTTGAACATTTAAACAGAATTGCTGAATCCAGAATAAACGAGATTAAACGGAAACAAGATTTTAAATATAAATATATATAAAATTCAAGAAAGTTCAACGAGTGTCAATCTCGTATTAGCAGAGGTATTTTTATG
>CALUTF010000064.1 GCA_944323595.1 Candidatus Gastranaerophilales bacterium
TGAAAGTGGTTTTTCAAGAAGGTTTGGGTGAAAGGAGAAAATAAAATGATTAAACAAAAAGCAAGAAAACCACAAACCCAAAAAAGACACAGATCAATCAGAGTTAAATTGTCAGGAACAAAAGAATTCCCTAGATTAGCTGTATACAGAAGTACAAAACACATCTATGCACAGTTGATTGACGATGAAAACCATGTAACATTAGCTGCAGCTTCTTCAAACGACAAAGAACTTAAAGCTAAATTGGCTCACGGCGGTAACATTGATGCTGCTAAAGTTGTCGGCGAAGCAATTGCTAAGAAAGCTTTAAAAGCAGGCGTTGAATGTGTTGTATTCGACCGCGGCGGTTTCTTATACCACGGACGTGTACAGGCACTTGCCGATGCTGCACGTGAAGCCGGTCTGATGTTCTAATTATTTAATAAAAATAATTTTTAAAAGCCTCTTGAATATTTCAGGGGGCTTTTTTAAATGTTTGCCAATATGATTAAAAAATAATTAATTATTTGAGTATTTCGCAAAATTTATATTATCATAATAATAGGAGACATATAAATTATGGAATACAAAGATTATTATGAAATATTAGGTGTAAAACGTGACGCAACGGAAGCCGAGATTAAATCTGCATACCGTAAACTTGCACGTAAATACCACCCGGATGTAAATAAAACAAAAGAAGCTGAAAGTAAATTTAAAGATATAAATGAAGCTTATGAGGTTTTAGGCGACAAACAAAAACGTCAAAGATACGACAGTTTGGGGTCAAACTGGCAGGGCGGACAAAGTTACACACCACCTCCTGGATTTGAAAACTTCGGTTTTGGCGGTGGTCAAGGCGGCTATCAAAGTTATAGTTTCAACGGGCAGGATTTGGGCGGATTTTCCGACTTTTTCAGTTCCTTGTTCGGTGATATGATGGGCGGCGGAATGCGCGGGGCTCAAGGTATGAACTTTGGCGGCTTTGATTTCGGCGGAGGTGCACAAAGTCAAGGAACACGTTCCAGAGGCAGAAGAGCACAGCAACAGGCTCCAAAAGAAGATTTGGATGTAACAATGAACCTGAATGTTACACTTCAGGATTTGATGTCTAAATCTCCGATTAATGTTAAATTTAACCAGATGGAACGCTGTACGCAATGTCCTCCGGGGGGCGGCTATTGTTCTGCCTGCGGCGGTACCGGTATAAGAAGCGAACAAAAATCAATTAAAGTTAAATTGCCGTCACCATTACATGAAGGGCAAAAAGTTCGTGTTAAAGGCGAGGGCAAAACGGATGCTTACGGACAAAAGGGTGACCTTTATCTTATAATTCATATCAAAGATAAGGATTATGAAGTCGATGGCAGTGATCTTATAAAAGATTTGGAAGTAAGTCCTGCAGAGGCGGTTCTTGGAACGAAAAAAGAGGTTAAAACTCCGGAAGGCAATATAAGCGTCAAAATTCCGCCAAAAACTTCTTCAGGGCAAATGCTGCGGCTTAAAGGTCTCGGTCTCCCTAAAAAAGAGGGCGGCAAGGGAAACCTTAATATAAGAATAAAAATAATTATCCCGAAAGATCTTACTGATAAAGAAATTGATCTTTATAAAAAACTTGCAGAATTAAGAAAATAGAATAAAACAGCCATTGCATAAATGGCTGTTTTTATTTCTTCATCTATCTAAATAAATTCTTGACAGTATTGCGGTTTAATCGGAAAATATCTCATATAGAGGGGGATTTTCTATGACTAAAGAAACTTATTTGCATGACAAACATGTCCAACTGGGAGCAAGAATGGTTGATTTTGCAGGCTGGCATATGCCTGTACAGTACACTTCGATTATTGAAGAACATAAAACCGTTCGAGAAAATGTCGGACTGTTTGATGTTTCCCATATGGGAGAAGTTTTTGTGACAGGTAAAGATGCGGAAAAGTTTTTGAATAAAATCGTACCTCAGGATATTTCAAAACTGGCTTATGAAAAAGCGGTTTACTGTCAGCTTCCGAATAAAAAAGGCGGGCTGATTGACGATTTGATTATTTATAAGCTGGGGATTGATTGGTTTTTGATTATCTGTAATGCATCAAGAATTGACGAAGATTTAAACTGGATGGTTCGAAATAAGCGCGGACTTAATGTAAAAATAGATAATCAGTCACATAATTATTCGCTTCTTGCAATACAGGGGCCGCGTGCTGTAGATTTGATGAATAAAATGGGTTTAAACACACATCAGGATTCTTTTACAATTAAACTGTCAGAAATCTGCGGTTTGAAAGTTCTTGCTTCCCGTACAGGTTATACCGGCGAAGACGGGTTTGAAATTCTTGTGGAAAATGAGCATTCTGAATATCTCTGGGATAAAATTCTTGAAGATGGTAAAGAATTCGGGATAAAACCTATCGGGCTCGGTGCAAGAGATACCTTGCGTCTTGAAGCTGCATTGCATTTGTACGGAAATGATTTGGATGAAAATACAACGCCTGTTGAAGCCGGTTTATCCTGGTCTATTCCAAAAGAGAAAACTGCTGATTATAACGGTAAAGATGTTATAATGAATCAGCTTCAAAATGGTACTGACAAGCGTCTGATTGGCTTTAAAATGCTTGATAAATCAATTGCACGCCACGAATACGATGTTTATTTTAACGGTGAAAAAGTAGGCGTAGTGACAAGCGGCGGTGTTTCACCTGTGCTGGGAACAAATATAGGGCTTGCTTATGTAAAAAATATTAAAGAAATTTGCGCAGGCGCAGTTATTCAGGTTATGATAAGGGAAAAACTTCACGATGCTGAGATTGTGAAACGACCTTTCGTACCAAAAAGAAATATTATACGTGTAAGTTAATATAAAAGGAGAAGTTATGAATATTCCTGAAAATATTTTGTGTTCAAAATCACACGAATTTTTACAAGACAATGGAGACGGGACCTATACCGTGGGTTTAACAGATTATGCAGTAGAACAGCTTGGCGATATTGTATTTTTAGAACTGCCTGAAGTCGGTGATGAATATTCTAAAGGTGATACTTTCGCAACGATTGAATCTGTTAAAGCAGCCTCTGAAATTTATATGCCGGTAAGCGGTAAGATTGTTGAAATTAACGAAAAAGTAGTTGATTCTCCGGAACTTTTGAATGAAGACAGTTATGAACAGGGATGGCTTGTTAAAATTGAAGCTACCGGAGATGAATCAGAACAAAACGATTTGTTAGAATACGAAGATTATAAAGAAGAATTAGAATAATGAAGAATTTTTTAGTACATACTGATGAAGTTAAAAAAGAAATGCTTGAAAATATAGGTGTTTCAAGTATAGAAGATTTGTTTGCAGAAATCCCTGAACAGGCAAGAATGAGCGGGCTAGCTCTTGATGATGCCATAAGTGAACTTGAATGCCAGCGCCGTATTAAGGCTCTTGCAAAGAAAAATAAAACGGATTACGTAAGTTTTCTCGGTGCAGGATGTTACAATAAATTTATTCCCGCGGCTATACAGCAGGTTGCGCAAAGGTTTGAATTTTTGACTGCATATACACCTTATCAGCCGGAAATTGCTCAGGGTACTCTTCAAATTATGTACGAATTTCAGACAATGATATGCCGTTTAACCGGCATGGATGTTGCAAATGCAACTGTATATGATGCTGCAACTGCCTGCGCTGAGGCTATCTTGATGGCTGTCAGAATTCAAAAGTGTAAGCGTGTCCTTGTGTCTGATGATTTGAATCCGGAATATAACAGAGTTATCAAAACATACGCACATGCTAACGGGATTGAAATTGAGTGGTTTGATTCTGTAATTCCGGAAAATACGGAAGATTATGCGTGTGTTTTAATCCAGACCCCCGATTTTTACGGTGAAATCAGAGAAATCGCACCTGTTAATACTTTGCTTATTGTATGTACGGATGTTTCTACATTATCCATGCTTAAACCTCCGTCAGAATATGGTGCTGATATAGTTGTCGGGGATGTTCAAACTTTGGGGCTTCCAATGTCTTTTGGCGGACCGCATGCGGGGTTTATGGCATGCCGTGAAAAGTATATGAGGCAGCTTCCAGGGCGGCTTGCAGGAAGAACTGTGGATGCAGAGGGGCAACAAGCATTTACGCTTACTATTCAAACCCGAGAACAGCATATTAAACGAGAAAAAGCAACAAGTAATATTTGTTCCAATCAGGCATTAATGGGATTATGCGCTAATTTGTATCTCTCTTTGATGGGCGAAAAAGGGTTTAAGCAAGCGGGTTATTTGTCTGCAAAAATGGCGCATACTCTTTCAGAAAAACTTGCTGATTTTAAAGGTATTAAAACTCTTAATAAAAATTTCTTTAATGAGTTTGTTATTCTGGTGGAGGATGCTGACGAATTTTTGAAAAAGCTTAAACGCGCGGGCGTTATTGGCGGCTTGAAGCTGGATAAGAACAGAATTCTGGTTGCTGCTACTGAAATGATTACAGATGCTGATATTGATTTATATCTGGACAATATTTAAAGTGTTAATTTCTAATAATTGAGGAACCGCTTAGATTTGTAAGCGGTTCTTTTTTATTTCAAAAACATGTTTTTTTCTGAAATATACAAAATACTACCTGGTCAGGTAATTGTATATAGTGTGCTATTTACGTTTAATATAATTAAATCTTTTTCATACTTCCAGCTATTCTTAATTCCAACGAGCCTTTTTTGAGGCTCTTTTTTTTGAGTTAAAATACTGGTATGTATGATGAAATATTAGAACGATTATCAAAGTCGGATTTCAGACGTAAATTTCGCCTAAAAGATGCAGACAGGGCGTATATTTTATCAAAAGGTTTTGAAGTAATTAAATCG
Organism: Candidatus Gastranaerophilales bacterium; assembly: GCA_944323595.1. Taxonomy (GTDB): domain Bacteria; phylum Cyanobacteriota; class Vampirovibrionia; order Gastranaerophilales; family Gastranaerophilaceae; genus CALUVN01. The sequence continues at coordinate 4,822 of CALUTF010000064.1, forward strand.
CATGCACATGATTTTATTGCCAAAAGGATTGCTCCGGCTGTCATAAAAAATGACGGCAAGCAGACTCCTATGAAAGGTCATCCGGTTTTTATTGCACAACATGCAACTGCCTGCTGCTGCCGAGGGTGTATAAATAAATGGCATAAATTGCCAAAAGATTGTGAACTTTCCACTTCGCAGCAGGAGTATCTTGTCGGGCTTATTATGGAATGGATAAATCGCCAGATGGGGTAATTTTTATTTTTTAATAGCAAAAAAATTTTTGTTCTTGTTTTATCCTAGTTACATAACGATTTATATTTATAGGAGAATTTAAAAGTATGCAAATTTCAAAGGTAACTAATTCACCAAATTTTAACGGGTTTCTACATTTAGTTGGTAATAATGAAACTAAAAATGACAAAAATCTTGCTGTTGTTATAAATACCGACGATGTTTCTTCATTTGACGGTGCAAAAGGCGCTTTTAACGTTGGTAAAGAATATTCAACTAATGTTCACATGAAAAATGGTGAAATTATTAATATCAAATATCCGCTTGAAACAGTATTAGATGCATACAGTAATGCAAGAACCAAAGGATTTGCGACATTATACACTCCGGACGATGATGCATATTCAAAATGTGCACAATATGTTCCGAGACATTACAATAAAATGGTTTAACAAGCCTCAAGCGTCGTGATTTCTTTTTGAGTGCTTTTTTCTTTGTGTAAAAGAGACAGTAGTAATTCAGGCAAAATCTTCGCGGATGTAAAAGCCTTAAACGTCTTGCTTTCTTTTTGAGTGCTTTTTTCTTTGTGTAAAAGAGACAGTCATAATTCATGCAAAATCTTTGCGGATGTAAAAGCCATAAGCGTCTTGCTTTCTTTTTTGGTTACTTTTTTCTTTGAGCAAAAGAAAAAAGTAACTGGGCGATACGTGACTCGAACACGTGACCCTCACAACGTCAATGTGATGCGCTACCAACTGCGCTAATCGCCC
>CALUTF010000065.1 GCA_944323595.1 Candidatus Gastranaerophilales bacterium
ATTTTCTTCTCCTTTATATTGGTTAAGTGTAACTAAAAAGTTTTAGGCATACCAAAGCGCTAAAACTTTCGGCAAGTATTATTTTATTATATAAAATTAATTTTGCAAGCGGTTTGTTAAGCTTATTTAAGATTGTATATATCAAAACAGCAAAAAAATTATCACATGATTTATAATAAAATTAAAGTGACACTGTTTGTAATCTTTTTTAAAAAACTATCGACAATTATTTCTGTTTGTTGTAAATTAAAGCTACATGCAGAAATATAAATAGAAAAAGGAGAATTATTTATGCAAGTTATATTGAAAAAAGATGTTCAAAACCTCGGCGAAGCCGGCGACATCGTTAATGTAAAAGACGGTTATGCAAGAAATTTCCTTCTTCCGCAATCTTTTGCCGAAATCGCTACAGAAGGTGCTTTGCAAAACAGAGAACAAAATCTCGCCAGAATTAAAGCTAAACAAGAAAAATTACACGCTGAAGCTCTTGCTAAAGCTGAACAAATCGAAAAAATCGGCAAACTTGAATTGTCTGCTAAAGCAGGTGAATCTGGCAAATTGTTCGGTACTATCACTACTAAGAAACTCGCTGAAGAGCTTCTTGCAAAAGCCGGTATTGAAATCGACAGAAAAACAGTTACTCTCAATGCACCTATCAACAAAATCGGTGAATATACTATGCTTATCAAATTAACTTCTAAAGTTAAATGTGAATTGGCTGTAGTTGTTACAGCATCAGAAGTTGTTAAAGAATCTATTGAAGAACCTGAAACAACAGAAGCATCAGAAGAAGCATAGTCAGAGTATAAAAGGGTATTTTAAACATTAATGAGGCAGGAATCTACGTTAAAACTTGAATGTATGGCAATAGGCTCCCTGCCTCATTCTTGTGTTTCCGATGCTATGCATATTGTGGAAAAATATTTTCCTCAAATCCCGTTCTGGCCACAACTTGCCAGAGTCTCTAAAAACGAGGATATGATTTTTCAATTTCTGGAGAATATGCCGGCGTTTTTCTCTGATGAACAGAATGCAAAATCTTATATGGATTCTGAATATGAGGATTTTTGTACGGATTTGGAACAATTTTTTCTTGACTATGAAGAAATCATTGCAGATATAAATTCTGATTTATTGGATAAGTACGCTATTTCAGAAAATAATTCTGCCGCATTTCCAAAATTTATTGATTTTGTTCAAAAGACTAATCCTAAATATGCTAAAGGGCAAATAGTCGGGCCTTTTACGCTTTCTACCACACTTGTAGATAAGTATGGCAGATGTGTATATTACGATGAAGCTTTACGCGAAATTGTCGTAAAAACTCTTACTCTCAAAGCTCTATGGCAGATTAAACAAATAAAATCAGTGAGTCCGGATACTGTTCCTGTTATTTTTATTGATGAACCATCAATATCACAGCTGGGAACCTCCGCTTATATTACTATTTCGCAGCAGGAAGTAACTGATATGCTGCGGGAAATTTCCGATATTATTAAATCAAACGGAGCAATGACGGCTATACATTGCTGTGGAAAATGCGATTGGACAGTCCCTGTTAAGGCAGGTGTGGATATTATTAATCTTGATGCCTACAGTTTCGCGCAGAATTTAAGCGTTTTCCATAAGTCGATTGAAGAATTTTTAATGAATAACGGCAAAATTGCATGGGGTGTTGTGCCGACTCTTGATAAACTTGCTCTTGAAAATGCAGATATTAATTTAATTTTAGATAAATTTAATGCGGCTGTTAATTATTTGACTAAAAAAGGTATTGATGAGAAACTTATTATAGATAATTCCATAATTACACCATCTTGCGGCGCAGGCGCTTTGTCGGAAGATTTGGCTGAAAAGGCTATGCAATTAACTAAAAATGTTTCAGACAGCTTAAAGGAGAAGTATGACTGTTAAACTGGCTATTACAGGAAAAAGCGGCAGCGGTAAAACTACTATTACAAAAGCATTTTTGCGAATTTTTCAGGAAATGTTCCCTGAAAAATCTATTCTGTTGTTTGATAATGATTTAACTTCAGAACTGGGGCACACTTTCGGGCTTGATGTAAGAAATACTATTTATGGAATTAGAAGCGGTAAACACGAATATAAAACGGGTATTCCTGATGGTATGTCCAAGCAGGAATTTGTTGAATGGGCAATGGAAGATATTGTTGTTTCCGTTGAAGAAAACGTTGACCTGATTGTTTCCTGGTTTGTAGGTTCAAAAGACTGCCGCTGCCCGATTACAGGACAAATTAACGATGCTGTACTTAAACTCATCGACAGATATGATATAGTTATTTTTGACTGCGAATTTGATTTGAAGTATCTTAACCAGCTTGTTGATACTGATATTGACACAACACTTATTGTTGCAACTCCGAATGAAGAGGGGGCACATCTTGCAAAAAGAATAGAAGAATTCAGCGCAAAATATTCTGCCGGAAATCAGCTCGGTGTTATAATTAACAGGGTTGAAAATACTAATGTGGGTTCGGTTTATGAACTTTTGAAAAAGTATGATTTAGATGTTCTCGGAGTAATTCCTGTTGATAATGAACTGAAAAACGGTTCGCTAAACAAAGATTCTAAAATTATTCAAGATGCCATAAACCAGTTTTATTTCAGGTTAAATCTCCCGCAAATTAACAAATAGAGGGCACTATGACGGTAATCATGGACGGTAAAAAGTTAAGAGATAAAATTCTTGAAGAGCTCAAAATTAAGCTCGCCAATCTCCGTTTGGTGCCTAAACTTGTGGTAATTTCCGTTGGTGATGATCCTGCAAGTAAAATTTATGTAAATAACAAAAAAAAATACGCCGAAAAAATCGGAATAGAGGCTGTAATCCTTAAATTGCCGGAAGATGTTACAACGGATGCACTTTTGGACAGAATTGACGCATTAAATCGCGACCCTGCAGTCACTGCAATTCTTGTGCAGCTGCCTTTACCGGTGCATATTAATAAATTGGATATTCTTTCAGCTATATTACCTGAAAAAGATGTTGACGGATTTACGCCGTACAATTCAGGACTTCTGTTTTCCGGAGCAAAACCCTATGCCTATCCGGCTACCCCGCGCGGTATTTTAAGGCTTCTCGATGAATATAATATTGAACTTGACGGCAAACATGTGGTGGTTGTCGGACGTTCAAATATTGTAGGTAAACCGCTTGCTCAGATGATGCTTAATCGTAATGCAACGGTGACTGTATGCCACAGTCATACAAAAAATCTCGCAGAAATAACAAAAACTGCAGATATTCTTGTGTCTGCAGCGGGTGGGAAAATTATAGAAGATAATATGTTAAAATCAAATTGTGTTGTAATTGATGTAGGGATTTTTAGAGATGATAACGGGAAACTGCGCGGGGATGTAAATTTTGAAACTGTTTCTAAAATCGCATCCCACATTACGCCTGTCCCCGGAGGTGTTGGTCCGATGACTATAGCATCTTTGATGCTTAATACCGTTGATTTGCTTGAAAACTCCGGCAAGATATAATTTGCCGCATCAGAGTTTACTAGCCGCCGATTAAGTTCAAGCTGCAGCTGTTCTTGATGTTGTTGTTTACCAGTGTTTTCAAACTTGAAATTTCGTTATCCAGCAATGTTATCTGTGAATCCAGAGAATCCTGTCTTGTTTCTAAGTATTCTTCCTGTTGCTGTAATTGAATGTAGTAGTAATCTGTGTCCAAATCACCGCCTGCTTCTTCAATTTCTTGTGAACGATAACTCATTTCCTGAGTAATGTAGTTCGCCTGACTCATTACTAAGGTTTGTTCAAATTGAAGCTGGCTTTTTTGCAATGTGAATAAATTTTTCTGTGCATCAATCGCTAAAAATGTCATCTCATCTCTCCTTATGTTATCTCTTTGTTATATACTCTCTTTCCTATATAAAGTATTTTGAAAACTTCGGATTTCAAAGATGATAATTTTTGTTACATTTGTTTACAATTATTTTATAATACTTTGAATTACACGCTGTATAACACTTAGTTCTGTATCTTTTGCATTTTGGAGCATCTCATTTATATTATTTATAATCTCTTCCCGCGTATTTAAATGGGAAATTTTGAAAAGTTCTTCTATCTCAACGTTGAATACCTGTGCTAGTTTTTCCAGTGTTTGAAAAGTCGTAAAACACACACCTGTTTCAATGTTTCCTATCTGTTTTTGATAGACTCCGATTTTTTCAGCGAGTTGTTCCTGCGTTAAGTTGTTCTTTTTTCTAAGTTCTTTTACTCTTTTGCCAAATAATTTTAATTGGTTCATTTATCTCTCCGATTATTTATATTCTATTGACATATAAATGAACTTTTTACCCTTTTAAACTACGTATTATGTTGACAATAGATAGTTAAATATACTATAATCACAATTAAATTAGCTTTTTTAATATAAAAAGTATAGTAAAATTGGTTATCAGGAGATATATGGAAGTAAAAGTTTCAGTGATTATTCCGGTATACAATGTAGAAATCTATCTTGCAGAATGTTTAGATAGTGTATTACAGCAGACATTGCGGGATATTGAGATAATTTGTATTAATGATGGTTCTACAGACAGGTCTTCTGAAATTTTGCAAGAGTATGTTAATAAAGATTCAAGAATCATTATTATAAATCAAGAAAATAAAGGGCTCGGCTCCGCGCGTAATCGCGGACTTGAGATTGCAACAGGGGAATATGTTGCTTTTTTGGATTCTGATGATTGGGTTGATGTGGATTATTATGAGAAACTTTATAATACTGCAACAAAATATAATGCGGAAATTGCCTGCGCCGGATATAAACGTTGTTCAGGCAGAAAAAAATCATCAAGACTCAAATTCAGGAATGAAAGAGTTTATACCAAAACAGAGGATAAATATAAGGCAACAAGAATGCCCGCTTACTGTTATGTTTGGAATAAAATTTATAAATTGTCAAATCTTCGGATGTGCGGGTTAGTTTTTACAAGTGAATTTGCCGAAGATGTTATGTTTTCGTACCGTACATTATATTTTTTACCTAAAATGGTGACGGTACCGGCAACTTATTATAATTACAGAAAAAATCCCAGTTCATTTGTCGCTAGTCAAAGTAAAATGAAGCAGGAATATTCAGTTAGAGAAAGAGCAAAAGCGCTTGATTTTGTTACTGCAAATAATATATATATACCTATGACCAGTTTTGCAACAAAAAACTGTATTCGCTGTAAAATGTTTAATATTACTATCCTGAAAATAAAAATATGGAAATCTTTGAAAATAATTTACTTTTTGGGATTTGAACTGTTTAGAATAACAGAGTCAGAGATTAAATAATAAACAAAAAAAGAGCACCTGATAAAGGTACTCTTTTTTGTTTGTGTTTCTGTAGAGTATTAACGTTTTGAGAATTGGAAACGTTTTCTTGCGCGTTTGCGACCGTATTTTTTACGTTCTTTAACACGCGGGTCACGGGTTAACAATCCTTCAAGTCTTAATACATTTCTGTTTTCTTCGTTTAATTTAACGAGCGCTCTTGCAATACCGTGTCTCATAGCACCGCATTGTGCAACGATTCCGCCGCCGAGAGCTTTTACTTTAACGTCAAATTTATCAAGGTTTTCTGTTAATACAAGCGGTCTGTATACTAACATTTCTACAGCAGGTCTGTTGCCGATATAATTTTTCAAAGTTTTACCGTTAACAAAAATTCTGCCTTTACCTTTAACTAATTTTACAACTGCGATAGAGGTTTTTCTACGTCCTGTAGCCATAATTTCTTTATCTGCCATTATTTAGCCTCCTTTTCCAACACGATTGGTTTTTG
>CALUTF010000066.1 GCA_944323595.1 Candidatus Gastranaerophilales bacterium
CAAAATGACACCTTGTGAATACAGAAAATACCTTGAAATGTCCTACTGACCGATTACATTTTAGTGGGGACATTTCATACTAATCCAACAAAAATAATTTTTTTAATAGGAATTTTTAACGGACAGTTTGTTATTATGCAAAATTTTTACTATGTGAGTAAATACCAGACAGTTTTATAGTCTTGTATTAATTTAAAGAGTTGAAGAATTCTTTTTCCTTAATTATTGTAATATTGCAGCCTCTGCTGCAATAATCCATGGCTTTTCTTACTTTGGTGCCGTAATTGCCGTGTGCATAGGCCTGACTTTCATAGTCACCTATTATCAATATGTCTGTAATTCTTTTTACATCTGAGTCTATAATTCCGCCACTTTGCTTAATTATTTTTTCAACATCTGATTTTCTTCCGTGTGAAAAATTACCGCTTAAACATACATGTTTATTCGTAACTGATGTTATTTCCTCTTTTAATGATGTTACAGGAGCTAATATTGAATTAATAATTTCAATTAGAGATTTTGATTCCTCTTCTGTTATGATATTGTCTTCCAGTATTGTTTCAAATAGTGATAAAATATGATTATACGGGTAATAATCATTTAGGTGGATATTATTGTAAAGCCATTTTATCAAATTTAATCCTTCTTCGGTTTCTATTTTGTTATCTATAATTATACCTTTCAAAATTCCACGTAGTTCTTGCAGTGAAATTGTTATTGTTGAACCCATTATTGTTGTATAATATTTTTTTACGACCTGTTTTAATTCAAGCATTTCTTCTAGTGTTATTACGTTGTCTTCAAGAATTTTGTTGATAGTTTTAAATATTTCCGAGAGTTCATCTATATTTTCAAATCTGGCATTTTCCTGTTTCCACTTTTTTATAAATGCTTCCTCTTCCGGTCGAATTCTGTTATCAATGGCGAAACCTTGTACTATCCCGTAAAATTCACACATGGCGCTTCTAAGTTCACTATCGGAAACGTATCTCATAAAATTGTCAGCTTTTTGAGGTGAAAATGTTTCAATATAGTCACTTACATTGATATTGTATTGTTCTACCAGACATTTGAATAAATCTGCAGTGGCGCACGCATCATCAAAAGCATCATGGCATTTATCCATATCAATATCAAAATATTGACATAAATTGGCTAAACTATAATTCTCTACCTCGCAACTTGGAATATAATCCTGTGCCAAACGCACTGTATCAATGTACAACAGTGTTGGTAGTTCTATATTATATCTTGAACAGGATTTGGACAATGCAATTAAATCAGAAGTTAAAACATTATGTCCTATTATGATAGCATCGGAAAAATATTGTTTAATATCTTTCCATACCGTAGGGAAATTCGGTTCATTTTTTACTTTTTTATCACTGATGGCATGAACTTTTACGCACCAATCCTGAAAACCGTCTTCAGGATTTATAAAGATATTTTTTTCCGGAAATACCGGTTCTCCTCCAGGGTAATATTCACTTAAAAGTCCTAATTGGCAGATTGATTTATTTTTAGCATTTGCATATTCAACATCAAAGAATAAAACTTTTTCCATATTTCCCTCTTTATTTTATTAAAGTTTAACATAAAAATGTTAATTATTTATATTTTATACCATATTGCGTAAATTTTATTGAATTCGCCGTTTTCTATTTGAGGATTTAAAATTGTTCCATGTCCTATTGAATAGTTGAAGTTTTTATCTTCGCTAAACCCTATGCCTATCTGATTTGTTAATTTTCTCCTCAATAAACCAATATATATATAACACTATATAACTGCCAAGCAATCCAAAAATTGCCCCCTGAATTAGCTGACCATCAAAATCCCCGCTAAAGTAAGGTAAACCTGTTGGACAATAACAAAAATATGCAATTACTAGAACTGTTAATTTTAAATAATTTGATTGCTTTAATTTGTGGATAAATTTAGACACCAAGGCATAATTTGTAGAATTTTCTAATTTTTTATATGCAAAAGGTAAAACCAATAAACGCAAAAAGAGTAATATATGTATTATGACTACCAGTACTGCCAAACCCTTTAGCTGCAATACTGAAATATCATCTGTAAATTTATAGTACATTAATATTAAAATTAAACAACCTTCCAATGGACTTGCATTTGCAAAAATATTAATAAGCAATAAACAAACTATATTTTTTAATAAATTATACATAGTTATTTCCCTAATCTAAATCTTACAGGTATTATAACATAGTAATTTTCCGCAAGGGGGGTATGTTGCATTACTGCCATCGCATTGTTATAAAAATTATCAACGGATTACACTATCAAAATTTATTATTTTTTATCCTGTTTTTTATTTTGTCCTCAATAAACCAATATATATATAATACAAGATAGTTTCCGACTAAGCCTAACAATACACTCTGAATCAATTGCCCGTAAAAACCACTACTAAACCATGGACAGCCCAATGGCCAAAATATAAAATATGCAATTACAAGTACTATCAATTTTAAATAATTTGATTGCTTTAATTTGTGGATAAATTTAGATACCAATTTATAATTCGCAGAGTTCTCCAATTTCTTGTATGCAAACGGCAAGATTAATAATCGTCCTATGACTATCAAAAATATTATCTGAAACGAAAAGTCATAAAATATCTTAGATATTATATTATCTGAAGGTTCAAACATTGCTATTACTAACAAAATTATTGCAAAAGAACCTATGCTGGCAATTATATTAATAATTAGTAAACATATAATATTTTTTAATATGTCCCTCATTAGTAGCCCCTTAATTTAAATTGTACCGGTATTATAACATAATAGTTTGTTAGTTGTTTTATAGTTTGAAGTGTATAGGCACTATTATTTAGTTTTCTGGTTTCTAAATTAGGTAATTCTTCTTTGCTTAACCATTTATAGTCGTATTTATCAAATAATATCCCTCTAAATTCTCCATTTTCTATTTGAGGTTTTAAGATTGTACCATGACCTATCGAATAGTTCAAGTTTTTATCTTCGCTAAATCCTATGCCTATCTGATTTGTTGTAAATTTTTTTGATTTTTTGTCATATTTTGACATTATTTGAGTCTGTAATTCCGGCGAATTGGATAATCGTTTGCTGAAACCGCTGTTTTTATCATATATTACTCCGTGCCAATCTTTTGGTATCAACAATCCCTTTGAATTTTGTATATTTAATTGATTGTTCACATATTCAGTAGCTTCAGGTTGAAAAACACTAAATTCAGGATGTTCCGGTAAATTTTTAAAACCGGATAATGCTATATTCATTAACTCTCTAGCATCAGGTCTGTTTGCATTTTTTTCAGCATTGAATTTTGCAAAAGTTTAAGAGAATTAGAAAAACAGTCAAGTGTCAGTGCTGCTTTAATAACTAAACTTGAAAACGGAAAAATGGCTAATTTCCCAAAAGCTATTACGATAAAACAACTTAGTGAAGCTTTAAAATTCAATGATGAATTATTTGTGCTGGCGGACATTTTGTTTGAACATAAAGAACACAATCTCCCTGAAAAAACTTTTGAAGATGAATTAAGAGAACTGCTAGCAAGCAGAACAATACTTAACTCTGATAATATTACTCAGGTTATTTATTTTGTGTCAGGGCTGGAAAAACTGCAGAAAATGGGGAATTTATAATATCTATTCCGACTTGGATGGCAAACTCGCGATACTTTTTCTCAAAATCCTTGATACATAAGGTTTAATGAGACATTTGAGTTGTAGAATAATAGCCTCAATTAGGCAGTATGTTTGAATATTAGCGGTATTTTTTAAATTGACTGTAATTACTCAAATTGGTCTTTTGCTACTCTTTTTGTCTCTCAAAATCCAACAAAAATTCAAATAAGCTACCTGAAATTTAAGCCCTGATAAGGTTATAGCGATTTTACATAAAGGACAAAAATGTCCCATTTAAAAAGTCCAAATTTAAGTCGGAACAAAGTCGGAAGTATTTACCACTTTTGAATACCATTAAAAGTGATATCTAAGTACATTAAAAATAACAAAAACTAGCTCTTAAATCTATCAGATTCAGTCAAGTTCTATGAATTTATTTTTATATAGTTTTCAATTGCATTTGAGAAAGTATTAAATGTATCATTTATCAATTTTCTGCCAACATATTTGTTTTTGGCTTTATATGGATGAATATATGCCGTAAATTCATAGAATTTGACATCTTTTTCTTCCGATAAAATAGAACCATTTTCATCATTAGGAACGTATGTATATACTTGAGTTAATCGAAAAAGATGTTCCATACTTTGAGGTAAACAAGAAATAAATTTATGAAATTTTTCGTCATCATAAACAGATAGAAAGAACCAGGCCGAAAAAAAACGGCCTTGTTCATATTCAATTTCATTAAGAAGTTTAGTCCAATCTGCCTGAAAATAGAATTTATCCAAATTTTCTATGGTACAATTTACGGCCCTGCACACCTTCAAAAAATCCAATTTTTCAAATAAAGTTTTCAATCTGTTAAATGCACTAACTCTATTTGTTTCGTTAATTGCTCTTAAATTTTCTTTACCATCCCTATATTCAACTTCTTCTCGTTCAGTTCTAAAACGTTCTTTTCCTTCTTTGAAATAACTATCATATGAAATGTAATAATTATAGTGGTCAGGGTCAAAATGATCACTTCCTTTAAAATATGATATTATTCTGACGTCAAAATTGTAAAATCTACCGTCTTCTTTTGTGTATCCATCTCCTAACATTTCTTGAATTTGCGCAATAGAAAAACAAGGACTATCTGCATTAGGATACATGTAATCTATATAAAATACATAAGAAAAATGTTTGTCATCAAAATAGATTGACCTAATACGGACAAAATGGTCCTTGTTTTTTAAAGGTATAGATTTTATATCTTCAATTATTTTTTCAATATGGTTAAAATAATAGTTATAATCTGAACCAATTCTATTTATTAAAAAGAAATAAAATCCATCATATGTAACAACCCATTGATTTGGATATTCGGTAGCAATAACATTTAACTTTTTAGATTCACTTGATATTGGCATAAATTTCTGGGCTATACGCCATAATTTTGGAGTAGAAAGCATTAGTTCTATTTTCGTAGCATCCCAATATATTGCCTTAATTTTACCTTTTTGTGAAATTTTTTCCAGTCTAGCAATAACAGCAGCAGAAGGTTGTGTTGAACAAATTAGAATATATCCAGTTGCATTGTGCTGTTCGCATAAATCTGTTATTTCACCTAATTCATTTATACCAACAGAATTATTGCTGTTAGCATTGTGTTTACAGGATACCAACCACTTTTTTTCTGAATCCTCAAAAAAGCTTTTTTGAGGTTCTATGCATAATAAATCTTTTCCACCATCGGGTCCTACTCCACTCCAGAATGCTCGCAATCCATATGCAATCAGCATTTCTCTTACGAATATCTCAAATTGTGTTCCATCTGTTATTTCTTTAAAATCCAACATGATAATTTCAATCCTCTACAAATTAATCATAAAAATATTTTTTCTATAACATATAATGGCAAATCAATAAGATTATCCGTTTTTTTATAATCTGCCATTGACGTTCTTATTGCATAATTGGGTTTAAATTTTTCCATATAAACCTTCA
>CALUTF010000067.1 GCA_944323595.1 Candidatus Gastranaerophilales bacterium
AATTGAACAGCAGTTTCTCTGGATGCACCTGCGAAGAATCCGCCTTCCATAAGTGTATCAACCCAGTGAACTTCGTTACCAGCAGCAACCGGAGTGTGAGTTGTGAATACAGTTCTTTTCTTAACTTCGTTAAGGTCGCCGTTGTATTGTCTTAACAATTCAAAAGCAGCAGGAAGTGCGTGACCTTCGTTCATGTGAACAACATCAAATTTGTATCCTACTTCCTGAAGAATTCTGATACCTGCTACACCGAGAACAGTTTCCTGTGCAATTCTGATTTTTTCGTTTCCGTCGTAGAGTTTGTGTGAAATACTCTTAGCCCAGTCACTGTTACCTTCAATATCTGTAGTCAACAAGTAAACAGGGCAAGTGCCGAATAAATCAGGTTCAACTAAATAAGCTTTAACTTTTACTTTTTCACCAAAGATATCAACTTCAGTTGAAGCACCAATATCTTTAAGGAAATCGTAGTATTTTCTGATATAAGCAACTTCTACCTGACCATCATGAGCAATACGTTGATCATAATAACCGTATGACCATAGCATCGTAACACCTACCATAGGCATTTGCAGATAGCCTGCGGAGAGCATATGGGAACCGGCTAAAAATCCGAGTCCGCCTGAATAGGTCTTTAAAGACTGATCCATTGCGATTTCCATTGAGAAGTATGCTACATTTGGTAATGACATAAATTTTTCCTCTTCTTATACTATGTACACTAAATTAATTTTAGTAACCCTTGGGGTCTCTATACAGCATAACACAAAAATTTATTATGCAAAGGTAATTTACTTTTATGATAAATGTCTGTAGTCTAAAAGTGCGTTGTATCAATACTTTTTCGATTAAAAAAACTTAATATTATGATTAAATATTCTGCACTTTTTCAAGAATTTTTGTGAGAGCAATTTTTACATGGGCATAATTTAAACCGCCTTGCATATACGCAACGTAAGGTGCTCTCATAGGCCCGTCTGCGGATAATTCAATAGTCGAACCTTCAATGAATGTGCCGCCTGCCATTATTACTTTATCCTCGTAACCAGGAATATACTCAGGAATAGGTGTTACATAGCCGTTTACCGGTGAAAGTGATTGTATTGTACGGCAAAATTGTTCAAGCGGTTCAGGAGAGCCGAATGTTATATTTTGAATTATATCTGTACGTTTTTCATTGTATTTCGGATATGAATCGTATCCGATTTCGTCAAAGACTTTAGCAGCAAGCACTGCACCTTTCACTGCATCTGCCACAACTGACGGCGCCATAAAGAGACCTTGAAAGATTAATCTGTGCTGGTTAAACATTGCGCCCCCCTCACATCCGATACCAGGTGCTGTGAGTCTGTTAGCTGTTTTGTCAACATACTTGGCTTTACCGGCAACATAGCCGCCTGCCTCAACTATTCCGCCTCCGGGGTTTTTGATAAGTGAACCGGCAATCAAATCTGCACCTGCTTCAATTGGTTCTTTTGTATCAACAAATTCACCGTAGCAGTTATCTACAAAGCAAATGCAGTTTGGATTTTTTGATTTTACTGTTTTGCATATTCTTTCAATTGTTTCCATTGAGAGTGATTTTCTGGTTGAATATCCTTTTGAACGTTGAATAAGAACCATTTTTACAGTTTGGTCAATTGATACTTCAAGTTTTTCAAAATCAATTTCAATGCCATCTTTTAGCGGAATTTCTTCATAAAGAACGCCGTGCGCAATCAGTGAATCTTCTTTTGTTTCATCATCCCCTGCAGTTCCGATAACTTCCTGCATTGTGTCGTACGGGGCTCCTGCTACTGATATTAATTTGTCTCCAGGTCTGAGATTGCCGAACAGACAGCAGGCAAGAGTGTGCGTACCTGATGCAAAATGTATTCTTACAAGTGCTTTTTCTGCTTTGAATACATCGGCAAAAACTTTGTCCAGAACTTCGCGGCCAAGGTCGTCATGTCCGTAGCCTGATACAGTATAAAAGTGTTCAGGTGCAACTTTGTTTTCTATAAAGGCTTTTAAAACTTTTTCCTGATTATAGTCCCTAATTTCGTCTATTTGTTCAAATTCTTTTGAGAGTGCTTTTTCAGCCAGTTTAATCATTTCTTTGCTATTCATAATGTCTTTATTTTATTGCAAGCAAATTTTAGCGTCAATCATAATTTATTTCCTCTTATTGTCAGGAAGAGTTCTGACCCATTCCATGTGTTTTGCGGCTTCTATGAAGCTTTCAGGAAAATATTCAAGTATTGTTAAGCCCCCGTCAGCCTGGCTGTCGCCTGTCATTAACATTGCATAACTTTCAGCGATAAATTCAAGAGAAGTTTTTGTTGCATAAGGTTTGTCAATATTTTTCTCCTCAGCTATTTTTTCAAAATTCTCAAGTTCTTTTTCAAATGCCTGTTGAAATTTTTCATTTTTGTTTGATGAAAATCTGGCTATTTGCAGTGGTAATTTGTATTCCGAAATTGTAGCGTCAAGTGCGTGTCCTAACTCGTGCTCTAATGTGTTTTCAGTTACAAATATATCATTGGTAAATGCACTATAGGCACCGCCGATTCTGTGATTCTCTGAAAAAAGTTTAAATATTAAGTTTCTGGTATTTATATATAATGACTTGTTTGAGTGCTCAATATCGTCAACCTCTGCTGCAATATCAAACAGTACCTGTCCGTTAACACTTTTTAGCTTTTCTATGAATACTTTTTTTTCTTCATCCGAGCATTCTTTGAATAGTTTGTTTAAATCCAGTGATGTTGTTTTTCCGTCGGTTAAATTCTCTACAGTTACTGTATCATCCGAAAATTTTGTTTGAAAATTTTTGCCGTTGAACTCTGAATGAATTATCCCGTTTTCGTCAGGTTCAGAGACACTTGATGTAAATTTGTATGGTTTGCCGTCACGAAAGAGCGTAATTTCGGAAGAATTTTTATTTGTATTGACTTTTGAGGCTATTCTTCTTGAAAATTTTATATCTCCGTTTTCATTATAGAAAGTATCTATTCTTACACCACCGTCCTTGCCGGAATAGTAATCTATTAATTTTGCCAGTTTGTTGTTTTCATAAAATTCGTTTATAGTTCGACTAGGGGATGTGTATGTTGTATTTTTGCTTAATATTTCTCCTGATTTGGGATCATATTGGGTTGTCGAACGGAAAGATACAGGTTCATTTTGATCGACTTTAGTTTCAATGCATATATTGTTTTCATATTTTGAGACTTTTGTTCCGGATTCTGAATACTCATATTCTTCGTATTTGCCGGGTTCTTCCAAATATCTTTCAGTGCCTTTCGTAATTTTTTCATGTGTTTCCGGATCTGTAACGGTTCTTTCTGTAACCGCTGTCCAGTTTCCATTTTCGTATTTTACTGCTTTTATTGTGCCGTCAGGAAGTTGGAATGCTCGTTCAAAACCTCCGCCTATTTTATTAATCTGTAGATCTTTAGTGTACTCTGGCGGCGTGGGCAAATATTTTTCGGCTTCAACCGGAAGTAAATTTTCAGCAAATAAATTATCAATTTCTCCTGTGTCGCATGTCCGCCAGGAACTTAAAGTTTTATTTGAAAGTTCGTTTAATTTCGTTAAATCAATTCTTCGCGGTGCATCTATGTCCTCAAGCTTTTTGTTAAGTTTTTCGCCGAGTGCGTTCAGTAATTGTGCGCGATCTTTTGTCTTGATATTAAATTCATTTGATATAGCGGATACAAGTGTTTCACCGTATTTTTTGTTGTATAGCTCAAATACGTCAAGAATATTCTCCGGCGTTATTTTATCGAGATTTTCAGCAAATGTTGATGAAGTGCCAAGCCCTTTGACATCATTATAAATTGCATCAACGATGCTCATAGGTGTATCTGTTACAGCAGTACCCGTGTGTATTGTTCCATTCCACAGGCTGCCGGTCGGAACTTTGCCGCTATAGTTTTCCTGCATAATGGAAATTTGTGCTTCTTTGCTTAATGCATTGAATGCTTTTAGTTCAGCACTGCTAAGTGTTTTTTTATAGTCTTCAAGACTTTTATTTACATTTATACCTTTTACCATAATATTTTTATTATCGTCACAGGATTATAAAAACTTTAATTTTTTTAAGATATATTACAATATTTTTTATATTCACCACTTTTGTTTTTCTTATGGAGATAGTATTTTTTATTTTAAAATAAATAATTTTATTATGAAAAAATTTATTTTACTTTTATTCTGTTTGATAGTCGGGTCATTTGTGCTAGCAGAAAATTACGGACTTTACAGACCGGAAAATTACAATTTTGAAAAGTACGGAAATTCTGATGAAAAAATTCTTTTCATTATGGATTTTTCAAACAGTATGACGGATTATTTAAACGGGCAGAGAAAATTGGATTTGATGCTTGAAACTATGGCGCAAATTTTGCCCCATATCGGGCGTGATGTTTCAATCGGTTTAAGAATTTACGGTCATAAAATGGGGTTTACTGCATTTGAAGCCTGCAGAGCTTCTACTCTTGCGGTTCCTATAGCTCCTGCAAATTCATTTAATGTACAGCGTTCTTTAAATGAGACTAAGCCGCGCGGAATGACGCCAATTACATATTCTCTAAAACAGGCTGTAAAATATGATTTTTTAGGTGTAACAGGTAATAAACGTATAATTCTTCTTACAGACGGCGGAGAAAATTGTGACGAGAGTCCTTGCACTTATGTTATGGAATTAATTAAGGTAAGGAAAGATATTTCGATTGACGTAATCGCATTTAATGTTAAAGACAGAGATGATTTGGAACAATTGGAATGTACTGCGCTAGTGACCAGCGGCAAATTTTATACCGCCGACACTGCCGCCGAACTTGTTGACAGTTTGACGCAGAGTATCAGCGGCAAAAAAGAAGTTGAGGCAAAAATTATTTACGGAAACTAGGCAATTCCTATATAATAAATGTTTTTATATAAATAAGATACGAAATACAGGTAAAGGGTTATGAAAGTATTGCTAAACAGTTTAGTCAGGCTGGCAAAGACTATGCCTCGCGGACGTTGCATTCCTGCATCGCGGGAAGGAATTTTTTCTTTTGCAAAAAATCATCAGTTAACCAGAGCTGACGGAGCATTAAATGAAGACGGTATGGTGCTGGTTCATTTGACAGATTATCTGCCGAGAAAAGGTTATATAGATACAGCTCGATCCGCGGTTGGGGCTCCCCGTGACAGTGTGCATTTTGCAGTAAATCATGCCGTTGAATCTCATTTCAACGGTGATTGGTCAGAAAAGAAATTAGCCTTTATTCTTCCGATGAAAGCCGCACGGGCTATTAAAGAAAATAACTTTACCGGCGGTATTGCTGCGGATTTTTATTCTCAAGGCAGGATTAAAATACCGGAAGGTTCTGTTATAGTGCGACTTTCTCAAACTATGAAACCGGGGCTGTATCGAATTTCCGACGCTTCAAAAATTGATGAATTTAAAGATTTAAAAGGTGTAAAAGTTATTGAGACTGCCGCTGATGATATCTCAGAGACAACAAATGATGTGTTGAAAAAAATGGGTTATGAGGTAAGGTCTTCAGATACGTATCACTGGGGAAGTACTTC
>CALUTF010000068.1 GCA_944323595.1 Candidatus Gastranaerophilales bacterium
AGGTGAAGGTCTCACCAGTTACACTTAGAAAAAATTCTATATAATTTTTCAAATCCCTCGCCCCTTTGGGGAGAGGGCAGGGTGAGGGGTCTCACCAGTTACACTTAGAAAAAATTTTATATAATTTTTCAAATCCCTCGCCCCTTTGGGGAGAGGGCAGGTGAAGGTCTCACCAGTTACATTTAGAAAAAATTCTATATAATTTTTCAAACCCCTCGCCCCTTTGGGGAGAGGGTAGGGTGAGGGGTCTCACCTGTTGCACTTAGTAAAAAAATTCTATATAATAGAAAAGAGGTTAAAATGAACGAAATTAATCCCGTAAACCAGATTAGACAACCGAATAAAGTCAAAGGAAAAACAGAAATGCCGACTCTTGAAGAACAAACACAAGAACTTGTCAAAAAATTGAAAAATCGTGACAGAGAAGTTCCTGAATACGGCGACTTCAAAGTTGTGTCAGAAGAAATCAAAAATCCTGACAGCAGAATTCCTGCGACAAATTTCGTTCTGCAAATAAGTAAACCCTCTAAAAACATAGAGGGGCATGAAAAATTACGTGATCTGAAAGCAATAGCCTATAATCTCCCGCATCCGTATAAGGCTGAAATGCTTATTGCAACAGGTACGAAAGCCGGCGTGCTAAAAGCTTTGAATGATGAAGAATTTCTTGAGAACCTGCCAAAAATTTTCAAAAAACTGGCAAGCGATCTTGAAGAGGGCTAGGTTTTATTTCTTATAAAACATATTTAACTTGTCATGGATTAAAAATCTCTCTACTCGGGCATGCCAGATAGAGAGATTTTTTAAATTATTTACATTTCTTAATAAGATTTTAAATCATGGAAAAGCATGCTCGGAGCATGATTTCATGTTTTGTTCCGGCTAAAAACATGTCATGGCTTTAATTAGAGCATGATTGACTTCTGAAAATCCGCAAAATGGCTTAAATACAGCGTTTCGTTACAAATGTTCATAATAACATGTTTTCTACTTGAAATACATGGGTTATTTTCTATAATGTAATTAAGAGGTGCATGACGCTCTCAGGGGTGGAGGTTCAGGCGGCTGGAAACGCCTAGAATTTTCATGGGATATGTAGATAATTATTGGAGATATAATATAAAGTGTTTAGAAGTAGAGATATGGGCAGAGCTGTAGCTGTAAGAAGATGGACGCCGACGGCTCTTGAATGTTATAAACGCGGTTGTAATTGTGAAGGATGTTTCTATAGAGATTTTTTCAGCGGATCATCCCAAAAATGCCAGATGAAGGCATCTGTTCTTGAATTGGTCAGAGTAATCGGTACTCCAAACGTTGAATTGCAGCAATTTATTTTAGAAGATTAGGCGTAAACCCTTTAAAAATTCTAAAATATATGTTATACTGTATAAGCGCAGTATAATAGGAGGTCTAAATGTACATTCACGTAAACGGAAGAAACATTGAAATTACTGATGCCATCAAAGCATACGTAAAAGAAAAAATCGGTAAAGTCGCAGCACACTATGACCAGATTCAAGGTATAGATGTTATTTTGACTGTTATCAAAAACCCTGCTGCATCAGGCAAACACATTGCAGAAGTATCCTGCAAAACTAATTCCGGCGTAATCCACTGTGAAGAAGCTGCTGAATCTATGTATGCAAGTATTGACCTGCTTGCCGACAAATTAGCCAGACAAATTAAAAAGATGAAAGACAAAAATCTTTCCTCTGACAAGGCTTCAATCAGAACAGACGCAGCTGAATCTATCAGCGTTGATGAAGATGAAGAAGAAATAGCAGCTATTGAAGAATAATTAAGACACTATGATTAACGGTAAAAAAGTCGTCGTAATAATGCCCGCTTATAATGCGGAAAAAACTTTGAAACAAACATACGATGAAATATATCAGGACTTTGTAGATGAGGTAATACTTGTAGATGACAACTCTCAGGACAACACAAAACTCATCTCAAAAGAATTAAATATCAAAACAATCGTACACAAGCAAAATAAAGGCTACGGCGGTAACCAGAAATCATGTTATAAAGCAGCATTGAAATCCGGAGCAGACATCGTTGTGATGCTGCATCCGGATTATCAATATACCCCGAAATTAATTCCGGCGATAGTGTCAATGATGGCATTTGAACAGTATGATGCAGTGTTTGCGTCACGTATGCTCGGGAATTCTGCCCTTAAAGGCGGCATGCCTTTGTATAAATTTATTGCTAATAAATTTCTTACGGCATTTGAAAATTTTATGACAGGCGAAAAGTTGTCAGAATACCATACAGGTTTCAGAGGCTTTACGCGCAAGGTTCTTGAAACTCTACCGCTGGAAGACTGTGATGATGATTTTATTTTTGATAACCAGATGATTGCGCTCTTGTTTTATTATAAATTTTCTATCGGAGAGCTTTCATGTCCTACAAAATATTTCAAGGAAGCGTCATCAATAAACTTTTTTCGGTCCTGTAAGTACGGATTTGGCGTTCTGGGTGTAAGTATGCAGTATTTCCTGACAAAATTGGGTATCAAATCAAAAATTTTCCGCCCGAACGCAAAAAAATTGGATTTAAACTCGGAGTTGGAATACTATTTTCAATAAATTAATTAAATAGAAGAAAATGAACTACAAAAGATATAATATAAGTATTTTATTTGTTTTAGCTGGCGTGTTAATTTTTACAGGTGTATTTAATTATTTTGTAAATCCGTTCAATGTTTTTCCTCAAAATCAAAGTATATTAAACAAAAAGCGTCCGGCATTGAAGCGACAGGAACGTTTGACCAAGATACTTACTCTGATGAACGCAAGAAATTGTGAAACAGTGTTTGTAGGCACTTCTCGTGCTGATTTTTCACTGTCCGAAAAGTATTATGAAAAGATTACAGGAAAGTCTGCGTTGAATCTGGCTTTGGAAAAATCGAACTTTTTCGAGCATTACTATATGATAAATCAAGCTATTAAATACCAGCCAAAATTAAAAACTGTTTTAGTAGAGTTGGATTTTGATTTTTCATATAACCTGAAAGAAAGTGATATATCAGAACTTAATACTTACAGCAGTACAAAAATTAATAACTGTATAAGCGTTCTTTTTTCCTGGGATGCCATACGTGCCTCATCTAAGACTTTAGCAACAAGCCTTATGAAAAATTACAACAAAGGTTATTTGCCGGATGGCACAAAAATTATATTTCATAATGAAAAAGTAGAAGGGGCATTTAATAAATCTCTAAATCAATACAAAAATACAGGAATAAATTATTTAACAAAGCCTGATTTACATCTTCTTGCATCAATGATAAGAGATTTAAACAACAAAGGGATTGAAGTTATCATTTACATTCATCCTCTGCACACAACGGTTTATGAAACGGTAAAACAAAACGGAGCCTGGGATGAGGTGGAACAGTTTAAAAAAGCCCTTGCCGAAATACATCCGTTTTATGATTTTTATTACCCGTCAGTGTATTCTAATGAACCTATTTCGCCGGATATGAAATATTTTTTTGAAGCATCTCACTGTACATATCTTGTAGGCGAAAAAATTCTGGATAAAATTTTTCTGGATAAAGGCGATTTCGGCTATCTCGTCAGAAAAGATAACGTCGATATTTTAAATAAACAACACCGCAAAGAATTGGAAGAATGGGAAAACAAAAACCCGCAGCTGGTAGAAAGAGTTCACCGGATAAGAGAAAACGGACTTAAATGAGGATGAGGCATGTTATTTAATTCAGTAGAATTTTTGTTTATATTTTTACCGTTAACTTTTTTTGTGTATTTCGGGCTTAATAAACTTAAATTGGTGACAATGGCAACAGGCTGGCTCGTTATTGCTTCGCTGGCATTTTATTCATACTGGAAAATAGATTATCTGCCATTGATACTTTTTTCAATGATTTTTAATTATACTCTTGGCACGACTCTTTCAAATGAAAATCTAAAAATAAACCGCAAATTTGTAATGCTTATTGGTATTGCATTGAATGTTTGTCTGCTTGGATATTACAAGTATTTTGATTTCCTAATACAGAATATAAATGCTCTCTTTCATTCTGATTTTAATTATATGAATATAATGCTGCCCCTTGGAATAAGTTTTTTTACATTCCAGCAGATAGCTTATGTTGTAGATAGTTACAAAGGTTTAACAAAAGAATACGATTTTTTGACGTACGCACTTTTTGTAACATTTTTCCCTCAGCTGATAGCGGGACCAATTGTCCATCATCAAGAAATGATGCCGCAGTTTGCACGTTTGAAAAATCGTTTTATAAATCATAAAAACATTACAATAGGACTATTCTTTCTTGCAGTTGGACTTTTTAAGAAAGTCATGATAGCGGATTATTTCTCACCCTTTGTTCATGCAACTTTTGATATCTCTGCGTATTTAACATTTTTAGAAAGCTGGCTTGCATCTTTGAGTTATACATTCCAGCTGTACTTTGATTTTTCGGGCTATTGCGATATGGCAGTCGGGTTAGGATATATGTTTAATATCCTGCTTCCACAAAACTTTAATTCTCCATACAAAGCTGATAGTGTTCAAGACTTCTGGAGAAGATGGCATATAACACTTTCCAGATTTTTGAGAGATTATATCTATATTCCACTCGGAGGAAATAGACTCGGGGATTTAAAAACATACAGAAATGTTTTCCTGACATTTTTAATTGGCGGAATCTGGCATGGTGCAAACTGGACATTCATAATCTGGGGAGCTGTACATGGTTTGGCTGGCTGCGTTAATCGTCTGTATAAAAAGTACATACAGCCTCTTCCACAGTGGCTGGCAGTGTTGTTAACCTTTTTGTTTGTGAATTTGGCATGGGTATTTTTCCGTGCAAAAGACGTATCAAGAGCTGTTGATATACTAAAATCAATGGTCGGCATGAACGGATTTGCACCTGTAATTATTGATAAACTATGCTTTGTATTCCAAAACGGTGAACTTAAATTGAGCATACTGTTGTTGGCAGGTGCTATTATTCTGCTTTGCCTGCCGAATTCAAATGAATTATCAAAACGTGTAAAACCTGATCTGATATGCGGAGTACTAACATTTTCACTACTGATAATATCAATACTTCAACTAAGTAAAATAAGCGAATTTTTGTACTTCCAGTTTTGATGCAGCATACATTTCCTGAATTGTTAAAACATGTTAAAAAAAATAAATAAAAGACTTGAAATTTAAAATCTTTCGATTTAAAATATTCCATGCGGAAACGCAATGAAATCTTAGGGATCTTGAATAAAAAAGTTTTCTTAAAAAATATTTTAAAAAACTACTTGACAAGAAAAATTTATGTACTAAGATGATAATTACGGTGAAAACCGAATTGCACTATGCTGGAGCCCCAAAAGAGACTTCTGGACTTTATGACAATAAGAATAAGGTTTTTATCTCTGGCGGCAAATAGCGAACGCACATTGAAAACAGAATAGCTGAAAACGATAAACTTGTTGATTCTGAGAGAAAAGATAGGGACAACGAAAAGAGT
>CALUTF010000069.1 GCA_944323595.1 Candidatus Gastranaerophilales bacterium
GAGACACTGTCTTGTTTTAGACATTGACGGACAGTAATCGGACTTTTTTGCCAGTTCAGGAATTTCATTTTTAGCGACTTCCGACTAAAAAAATCAAGATATATTTGAAACACACCCCTATTGGTTCAAAAAAATCAAATTTCTGCATTGTCTGTCAAACCATAGAAACACACCCCTATTAGTTCAAAAAAATTAAATTCCTGCAATGTCTGTCAAACCATACTGACTAAATGTCTGTTTTTGCGAGAGGGAACCAAGGACTTCAAAATCCTTTATGGATTTTGACAAAAAAATATGCCGCAACTCGGAATTGAACCAAGGACACAGGGATTTTCAGTCCCTTGCTCTACCAACTGAGCTATTGCGGCATATTCTATTATTAAATTATCATCGGAGTTGGTAGAGCAAGCTCTACAGATAATGAACTCCGTTCCGTTTCACTCCACTTGGGAGCTATTGCGGCATATTCTACAATTAAAGTTATTTAATTATCATTACTGTGACTTGATTTCAGCCACATTTATAATTATATTTGCTAAAATTTCGCAGTCAAGAACTTTTTATTAATTACCCTGCGGAGCCAGATATAAAGTAACATTACGCCCCTCAAGCTGAGGTTTTTTCTCAAACACGAGCGGAGAATCTTTCAAATCTTCCATGAATCTTGCTGCCAGGTCAAAAGCAAGGTTTGAGTGCTGCATTTCACGTCCTCTAAGCATGATAACAATTTTAACTTTATTCCCCTGAGATATAAATTTTTGAATACTCTTTATTCTGACCTGATAATCATGGGTATCAATTTTGTATCTTATTTTAATTTCTTTAACTTCAACAGTATGCTGCTTTTTCTTAGCCTCTTTAGCCTTTTTTTCCAGTTCATACTTGTACTTGCCATAGTTTAATATTTTAGCTACAGGCGGTTCCTGATTAGGGCTGATTAGAACCAGATCTAAATCAGCATCATAAGCCATTTTCAGGGCTTTAACAGTATCTACAATTCCGCGATTTTCACCGTTTTCATCAATTAATCTTACTTCTTTTGCTCTAATCCGTTCATTCATTATTGCCTGATCCTTGCCGGATTTATTATTATCGTTAGCTATGGCTGTATCTCCTTATATTTATGTACATTCTTAACGTGTTAATCATAGCACAAACACGCTATTTTTAACAATTAGAGAAATACAGATTTTTTTGTAACAATATGTAAACACAAATTATTTTCCCTTAAAACAAGCATCCCAAAAGGGATTACAGAAAAATGCAGGAAAAGCATGATTAAAGTTTTTCTAAAAAAATGACGATATATACAGTGTTAAGAATCTTACGGAATAATTAAATAATAGGAGTATCAAGAATGATGACAGAAACAAAATCAAATTTGTTTGGGACAGAGATGAGTTCACTATTGGAGGAAGGGTTTAAACCTGAAGGACAACAGATTGAAATGGAAATTCCTATCCAGGCACTATTTGATGACTTTATGACATTTATCTCAAAAGTTGATTTGGAATAGTCAACACCCCCTGAAAGATTTTACACAATGAATTGATGCTGCTCACAAGAGCAGCATCTTTATTTTTAACTTAACATAGACTGTTAAATTAATCACAAATATAGTAAAATGTAGGAGTACATGACGTGTAGATTAATATAAAATACATTCAGTATAAGCAGAGGGACAGGATATGAGAAAAGCAGCAACCGTTTTAGCATTGATGGCAATCTTATCACAGCCGGCATTTGCGGGATTTAAAGAACATTATGACTTAGGACAGCAGTACCTGACAAATTATCAATACTCAGGCGCAATTACTGAATTCAAAAGCGCACTCAGGATAAATTACCTCGACAATTCTGCCAGAATAGGATTGATAAACTCATATCTTGCAAGAAGCACTCACTATGCAAATAAAGAAAAAGAGTGGGAAAAAGCTGCTGATGATCTTAGAGCTGCATTATTCTACATGGTTTACTACCCGACCAAAGATAATGCACAGAATTCAGCTGCCTACGTGCCGCAGACGACAAAAAATTTGAATATATGTCTGACCAAAATAGGATTTGATATGAGTCCGAAATCGCGTTTTGAAAAAGCAAAACAGCTGAGAGCAGAGGGGAACTTTGCCGCTGCAGGCTACGAATTTAATCAGACACTAAGCGACAAAAGTTATATCAAAGATGCATTTGAGCAGACAGGCGACATAATGAAACTTCTCGGAAATGACCCGAAAGCCGCAGAATTTTATAAAAAAGCAGTAACTGTTGACCCAACCAATATTGCATTACGATTGAATTACGCAAAAATTCTGGATAAACTCGGTGATAACAATGCCGCAGTAGAAGAATACAACTATATTTTGTCAAAAAACACAGATAACAAAGAGGTTTTGTACTCTCTTGAGAGAATTTACAAGAAAAAACTTGAAGAAAACCCTAACGATGCGGATATTACCTCAAATCTAGGTGCTATTATGCAAAAACAGGGTAAAATGGATGAAGCCCTCTCATATTATCAAAAAGCTGAATACATAAACCCGTCTAATATTAACACAAGACTTAATGTCGGGACACTATACCAGCAAAAAGGCGACTACAGGACAGCAATTACAGCCTACGATTCAATCCTGATACTTTATCCTGATAATGTAAACGCAAATCTTTATAAAGCACAATGTCAGGCAGCTATTGGAGAAGATAAGGCGGCTCTTGCAACATTTAAGAAAGTACTTGCTCTTGACCCTGCAAATACATACGCCCAGAGCCAAATGTTTGATGTCCTGAAAACAACCATGACAACACAGCAATTTGTGGATTACGTTAAAAAGAACATGTCAAAATCCAATCCGTCTGATATAATCTACAACTACGCACTGGATTTGCATAAACAAAACAAACTTGATGATTCAATTGCGCTGTACAAAGAAGTGCTTAAAATAAACAGTACGAATCCGGAAGTTTATGTTAACCTCGCAATAGCACAGGGACAGCAAAAAAATTATGAGCATGCCCTAGCAACTCTTAATACAGCAAAACAGAAATTTCCTGATAACAACGAAGTCAAAAAAGCAATATCTTCTATAAGCATGCAATCTACTGATTCAAAACTTGCACAGGCTGCAGACTACTTTAATAATAAAGATTACCAGAATGCTATTAATGAATATCTAGCAATACAACCGCCTACAGTTGATGCAATGCTTGGTGCGGCTTCAGCGTATCAGAATTTGAATGACACGGATAATGCTATTACATACTACAAAAAAGCACTGGACTTAAAACCGTCAGATTCAGATATTGCCTACTATATAGGTGCTCTGTATGCTGAAAAAACTGACTTTGACAATGCAAAAACATACTTGGAAAAGTCTTTAAAACTTAATAAAGATAACAGCAAAGCCTCTGAATTACTCGCGAACGTGGAATCTCAGGCCAATTCAGCAATGCTGGATAATGCGATTTCTTTGTACGATAACGGCAAGTTACCCGAAAGTAAAAATATTCTTCTGCAACTTGTAAATAAAGACTCAAAGAATGCTTATGCATATTACTACCTTGGAATGATTTCCGATGCTGAAAATGACAAAAATACAGCCATAAATTACTATAAAAAGGCAATATCAGCTGACTCCACTATGCATATTGTAAACTACATGATAGCAGTAGATTATGATACAATGGAGCAGTACAAATATGCGTATCAGTATTACCTTGCATACGCAGGCTCAGATGCTGCAGAGGATGAATACAAAACATACGCCAAAAACAGAGCCGAAGAATTAAAAGATTATGCAAAATAGCAAAGTTACAACTCTTATCCAAAGCCGGGTATCGCTTGCCCCTATGGCAGGCATAACTGATTTTGTACTGCGAAACCTTGTAAGAAAATACTCTAAAACAGCACTTTTAACAACTGAAATGATAAGCTCTGAAGCCTTAAATCAATCCAGAGAAACCGATATAACAATGATGGATGACACCCACCATCCGATTTCATATCAACTCAGCGGCCATAAACCGGATTTGATGCGAAAAGCCGCAGTCTATCTAAGCAAACGTGCAGACATGATAGATATAAATATGGGCTGCCCTGTAAAAAAAGTCGTAGGCGGGCAGGATGGATGTTCACTGATGAGAAATCCAAAACTTGCTGCTGATTTGGTAAAGGCTATTAAAGACGGTATTGATAAGCCAGTCAGTGTTAAATTCCGCCTTGGTTTTACGCAGGACGAGATGAATTACGTCGAATTTGGTGAACAAATGCAAGCCGCAGGCGCTGATTTTATAACCATTCATGGGAGAACCCGCTCCCAGATGTATTCAGGCAAAGCTGATTGGGCTAAAATTCGTCAACTAAAAGAAAATGTTGATATTCCTGTTTTTGCAAACGGTGATATAGTGTCAGTAGATACTGCGATAGAAGCACTTGAACAATCAGGAGCAGACGGTGTAGCAGTAGGCAGAGGGATAATCGGCGACCCGACACTGATACACAGAATAGAACATTATCTGCAAACCGGCGAAAAACTGCCTGCACCCACACTGGAAGAAAAATTGGATATACTAAAAGAACACCTTGATATGGAAATAAAACTTCGCGGCGAAAGTCTCGGGATTAAATTTGTCAGAAAATTTTACCCGTATTACATAGCAGGTGTAAAAAATGCCGCAAAAATCCGCGGAATCCTCGTTCTTGAGGACAATTACGAACGTATAATTGAAACAATCAATTCGCTTAAATTTGTAAATGCATAGTTAACTTACCCAAACCGCATCAAGCTACAGTAAGCAGAAATCTTTCAACAGAAAATCTATAACTAAACTAAAAAAGACCGGATTAAATTTAAGCCGATCTTTTTTTACAAAAAATAACAGATAATTACATTCTTTCAGGTGCTGTTACAGCAAGAATATCAAGTGCGTTTTTCAATACTGATTTAACAGCATATACAAGAGATAATCTTGCTTTTGTAAGTTCTTTATCTTCTGTTATAACACGGGTTGCGTTGTAGAAAGAATGGAATTCGCTTGCCAGTTCCTGAACATATCTGCAAATTGTATAAACTTGACGGGTTTCTGCGGATGTTTTTATTAAAGACTTGTACTCTTCAAGTTTCAGAACAAGCTTTCTGCAATCGTCAATAGTAGAATCCAGTATTGATTTATCGAAATTGCCTGTTAATTCAGCAAGTTCATCCGCACTCAAAACCGGCGGCAGAGTTTTGCCTGTTTCTTTATCAATTTTTTCAGAAGTTGCATTTCGAAGAATTGAACAAGCTCTGGCATGAGCATATTGAACATAGAATACAGGATTTTCGTCCGAATTTGTTT
>CALUTF010000070.1 GCA_944323595.1 Candidatus Gastranaerophilales bacterium
TCCTGCGATTCCCATATCGGATACTCTGGGTTGTCGCGTTCTTTTTCAACCATTTCCGCACAGTTGTTCAATACTAAGAATTCGTCTCTGTTATTAGCCTGTTGGAAAGTAGTCGCGTCGTTGTGGTTAACCATTGTTTGCCCTGCACGATTTACCAGCGCATACTGGTTCTTTAACGGCTGGTATTGCAAAATTGTGCTTGCTGTCAGGTCATAATTTGTTTGTTGTCCGTTAGAATCATAGTATACATATTGCAGTTTAGTTGCATTCAAAGCTTCCATATACTCATCACTCGCAGCCTGAGTTTCATTCGCCAGACGTGTTTTGCTGTTTGCAATCATCTGTGAACGGAATTCATTATTGGTTAACCTTACGGTTATACTCAATAATCTAGCTTGTGATGCTGCCATTCCCATATTGTGACGAATCCTTTCATCATGTCTTTGTATACATATAGATTGTCGGATTTTTTACAAAAAAACTTTAATATAACCGGTATTTTGTTAATAAAATTTTACAATCATAATATTTGCATACCTCACCACTAAACCCTCTAAATTAGCCCCGCCTTGAAATCAAAGTTGTACTATTTTTGTTGGATTAGTAAATCCGACCTACATTAGTGTAATTTAGTATTGTTGGACAAGTATGCACAACCGACTTGGGCAAGCATTGGAATTGCGTTTCCCTCCCCCGATAGATTGACCTCTGTGAGTGGAGGAAACAATATAAGCCGACAATTCAAAGATGTAAATCTATAAAAAAGAAACTCTGAATGTAATCAGAGCTTCTTTTTCAGTATCTAATTAATAAATTTTACATTAGATTGCAATTGTTTGCGGAGTAACATCAAGTTCTACCGGAGTTTCATCTACAACATCAATATCAAGATATTTCTTTACGTACTCTTCTGCTGCAGGCATTTTAGGAACCTGAGGCACAGGAGCAGCTACAGGAACTTTCGGTGCGGCAGGAGCGGCAGCCACTGATTGTTTTGCTTTTGCATTTACAATTGCAGGATCTGATTTAAGATTGTTGTAATCCGTCATAATTTTGTTTACAAATCTTTTTGTTTCCTGAAACGGAGGAACAGAATTGTATTTTTTTACATTCCCCGGTCCTGCATTGTAAGCTGCAAGTGCCAGTTCTACAGAGCCGAACATTTTGTACATTTGTTTATAGTACATGATTCCGCCTCTGATGTTGTCACTAAGTGAATACGGATTAACACCAAGACGTCTAGCTGTTGACGGCATTAACTGATAAACGCCGATTGCTCCGTGTGAACTTCTTGCTTCATGTCTGAAACCTGATTCTGTTCTTGCAATACTCAATGCTATTGCCGGATCTACACCCATTTCGATAGAATGTTTTACTATTATATCCTTTACAGTATTAACATCTGCAGCCTGAACCTGTGCAAATGACATTAACACTAGAACAATAGTGAATAGTAATAATTTTTTCAAAATAATAATCCTCTGGTTGTAAATTGAAAAATCCCTAAATAACATAACCTAACTCTCCCTTTTTCCAGTTACAGAAATTTAGGAATGTAGTCTGTACACTTATAATATTACAAAAATATAAAATTTCAACCCGAATGTTTTTTTGTGTTACAATTAGTGAAGAATTATTTACACAATCTAACTTGTAAAAAAGGGGAAATTATGACGAATAAACAATTAGCAACCATCGGTGTATTTGGAGGTTCAGGATTTTACAAATTTTTAAATGATATAGAAGAAGTTAAAGTAGAAACTCCATACGGTATGCCAAGTGACAATCTTTTAATAGGAAAAATCGGAGAACACAAGGTTGCATTTATGCCCCGCCACGGAAGAAACCATACAATACTTCCGCACCTTATTAATTACAGAGCGAATGTATGGGCTATGAAATCCATCGGCGTACAACGTGTAATTTCACCTTGTGCAGCAGGAAGTTTACAAAAACATGTTAAACCCGGTGACTTTGTTATTTGCGACCAGTTTGTTGATTGGACAGACGGCAGAAAAACGACATTCTTTGAAGGTCCTATAGTTACGCACCCGTCACCGGCTGAAACTTACTGCCCTGAATTGCGAGAACTTGCCATAAAAACAGGTAAAGAATTAGGTATAAATATTCATGAAACAGGAACTGTCGTAGTTATTAACGGACCAAGATTTTCCACAAAAGCAGAATCTAAGTTCTTTACAAATCAGGGCTGGGAAGTTATAAATATGACCGCATTTCCGGAAGCTTATCTTGTAAAAGAAATGGATATGTGTCCACTTAATATCTCATTGATTACAGATTACGATGCAGGACTTGTCGGTGATGTTCCGCCTGTTTCTCACCATGCTGTTATTGAAGTATTTAACTCCAATCTGACTCATTTGAAAGAATTATTATTCAAAATGATAGAAAACATTCCGATGGAAAGACTCCATTGTGATTGTATGAATACTAAAAAGAATTCTCAACTATAGGAAGCAAAAATGTCATTAACTGCAGGAATAATAAATATATTTAACATTTTTTATTTTCTGATAATACTCAGAATTTTTCTAAGCTGGATACCATCAATAAACTGGGATGCACAGCCATGGAGAACTGTCAGCGAAGTTACGGATGTCTACTTAAATCTTTTCAGAAAGATTATCCCTCCGATTGCAAATATTGATTTTTCTCCAATTATAGCGTTGATAGTGCTGCAAATTATAGAAAACATATTGCTGTATCTTGTACAGCAAATTCGTTAGGAGTCTGAGGAATGAAGATTATCATATATGGAGCAACTGATATAGGATGTCTTTTAGCAACAGAATTTTTTGAAGATCACGACATAACTATTATTGATAATGAAGAAAGCCTGTCAGATGAATTTAATCGGCTGGATATCAGTTTTGTAAAAGGAAATGCTTCAAATATAAATGTTCTCAATAATGCAGATATACACAATGCAGATGTATTTATTGCATGTACACAGCTTGATGAAGCCAATATCGTGGCATGTCTTACCGCAAAAAAAATGAGCGGGGTAAAAACAATCTGTTTTGTTTCAAAAGAAGAATATAAATGCACATTAAATTTTGAAAAAAATAACGATTTTTTCGGTGATTTTTTCATAGATTACATAGTATGGCCGGAAGAACTTTTGACTCAGGATATTTTTAGAATAGTCACCGTAGCGCATGCACTTGATGTTGAATATTTTGCTGACGGACAGGCCAGACTTCTGGAATACAAATTAGATTCACAAAATTCTATTGCTAATAAAAAAGTAAAAGACTGCGGTTTTACGGACGGAACGCTAATCGTTGGCATAACACGCAATTGCGAACTTTTTATCCCTAACGGAGATACGGTTCTGCTTCCTGATGATAAACTGATATTTATGGGGACATCCCATTCTCTTGATATGCTTGCCGGAACATTCTTCTACGAAAAAGAAAATGTAAAATCAGTTGCAATAATCGGGGGTGGCAATGTAGGATTGATGCTTGCACAGGCACTTGAGTCTCTGAAAATTAAAGCAAAAGTAATTGAAAAAGACTATGAACGGTGTGAATGTATCTCACAATATTTAAAAAATACTCTTGTAATAAACGGAGATGGCACTAATTTATCATTGCTCTCTGAAGAAGAAATCGGAGACTGCGATGTAGCAATAAGTGTAACTAACAATGACGAACGGAATCTTCTATGTTCTCTACTTTGTAAACAGCTTGGTGTAAAACGGGTAATTGCAAGAGTTTCTAAGGTATTAAATATACCACTGTTTGAAAAAGTAGGTATTGATATAGCAATTTCGCCGAAAAATTCTGCAATAAATGAAGTCAAAAACGATTTGGCGGAAACAAACGTTGATATTCTTGCCACTGTCGAACAGGGGCAGGGAGAAGTTTTGGAAATTGAAACTCCGGAAGAATTTAACAATAAAAAAGTTATGGAGTTGAAATTCCCTGCAAACGCAATTATTGGCGTAATTCAGCGGAAACACAGCGTAATAATTCCAAAAGGTACAACTATTCTCAATCAAGGTGATACCCTTATAATATTTACAAAAGCAGATGATGCAGACGCAATAAAAACTTTCTTTAAGGTGAAAAAATGAGATTAAGCTATCTAGCAAATGCTATAGGACTTATAATGATATACATAGGAATAGTTATATTGACTCCTATAGCTATTGCTCTTTTAACAAAAGACTTTTATTCAATTGTACCATTTATAACTGCAGGAATAATATCCACCGTTATAGGTGTATGCCTTAGAAAATTTTTTCCCAATGCTTCTTCTGTTGAAAATTTGAATGATATAAAAAAAACAGAGGCTCTATTTGTGGTTGCTGTATCATGGATTATTTTCGGAATAATTTCCGGAATTCCGTATTTATTTTATGGAATTAATCCTGTTGATGCTATGTTTGAAGCAACATCTGGAATTACAACAACAGGAGCTACGATTTTTACAACATTTGACTATCCAAAAGCTTTATTCTTCTGGAGATCACTAACTCAATGGCTTGGAGGTTTGGGGATAATCGTTTTATTTATAGCAGTACTTCCACAGTTTGCAGTTGCAGGACGGCAAATGTTTTTTGCGGAAGCCCCCGGACCGACGGAAGATAAGATTACACCAAGAATAAGAAACACAGCATCAACGCTGTGGGGAATTTATTTGATATTTACAATAATCCAAACCGTGCTATTAATGCTTGCCGGCATGCCATTATTTGATGCGGTCTGCAACTCTTTTTCAACACTGGCGGCCGGAGGATTTTCTCCAAAAGCAAACAGCACTTTCGATTATCACTCCAACCTGATAACATGGATTATGACAATATTTATGTTTATAGCCGGCAGCAATTTTATACTATGGATAAGAGCGTTTAATCAGAAAAAGCC
>CALUTF010000071.1 GCA_944323595.1 Candidatus Gastranaerophilales bacterium
ACAAGTTTAGAATAATATTTTTCCTGTAAATCCTCTTCTATACTCGATAAAAGAATTTCAAAACTTTTTCCGCCTTTGACTTTTATTTCACGAGTTTGATATTTTTCCTTTGAAAGCCTAATCGCTCTGGTGCTTACACCTTTAAGTTCTGCTAATTCTTTAATTGTAATATATTTTTCATTATCCATACTACAATTAATGACTCTTAACTCGGAAAATTGGAACTGCTTCTAACTTGTTTCGTATCATTTAGACATAATAAATTTATTTTCTATATTTATAAGGTGTCATTAAAATATCTCGTGGTATAGTTTCTTCATTAAAACCTGGTGGTGCTACGACTATACTGTATCCCTTGTCATAATTAATTCTTTTAGTTACAAAACCTTCTTTCTTTAAAAACCTATTTATTAAATGTGCAATTGTTGAATTACAATCATCTTCTACTAATTTTTTATGTCTGTCAACTCCAAGTATATGAGCTATTTCAAAAATTTCTATCCATTGATTATTTTCTAATATAATATTCTTAATTTTTTTTACATTATATTCAAGAGTATTTTCATTACAAGTAGTGCTTGGTGCTTTAACTTGTTGTTCATTTTTAGCCTGTTTCCAATTTTTATCCAACTCTATATTTTTTATATCTTCATTAAATATGTTTAAAGTTTTATAAAATTCTACAACTTTTTCATCTGTCATAACTTTTGCCGGATTAAAATTTCGCAAATATAGCCCATTTAAGGTTTTAATTCGACTTAATGCGACATATGCTTGACCTTTTTCAAAAATTCTCGTGCAATCAACAACAAGTTTATCTAATGACATCCCTTGAGATTTATGAATTGTTATTCCATAGGCTAATCTTAATGGAAATTGTCGTCGTACGGCAATCAATTTCTCATTATTATAAAATTCAAAGTCGTGTTTTGTAATTTTTGCAAATTGACCATTATCAAATTTTACTAGAATATAATCATTATTAATTTCTCTCACTTCTCCACAAGAACCATTTATTAAACCTTTTTCAAAATCCAAGTTAATTAAAAGCATTACCCTCGCACCTATTTTTAAGGATATACTTTTTTCTGCACTACAAACAATATCAATTCTTTTTAGAATACTTTCCTCTCTGGAGTTTGTAGGAGTGTCTACTACTTTTTCACCCTTATAAACACCATCTACTGCAAATAATTTAAATTCTTCTGCATTTATCTTGCTAAATTTTAAATTATTATAGTTATCTGCTTCGAAATTAGTTGCAAAAATATGTAAAACATTTTGAGTATCTTCTTTCTCTTTGAATTCTCTTGTTTTTAATAAACTAATATCCGCTTTTGTTAAAGAATTTGTACGCATATTAGACAGTGCTGTTATCAAATTTTCTTCATTTTGTCTATAATTTTTTGTTAATAAAACAGTATATAAATCTAAATCATTCCACAAACTTGATTCAAAACAATATTTCTGTTTACTATTTTCATTTTTTTCAACAGGAGGTAATTGAAAAAAATCGCCAATAAATATTACCTGAATACCACCAAATGATTTATCATTGTCTCTTATTTGTTTTAATACCGCATCTATATATTCAAATGTTTTAATATCTAACATTGATATTTCATCAATAGCTAAAATTTTACATTTTTGTATTTGATTTTTAACAGAAGTTTTTTGCAAAATTTTTTCTACAGTTTGCTCAATTGGTCTATTACAAATTCCTACACCAGCCCAGGAGTGTATAGTTTGTCCTTTTACATTTACTGCTGCAATTCCTGTTGTACTTGTAATAACTAATTTAGGTATTTTTTCTTTTAATTTTGATAAAATATAACTTTTTCCTGTCCCTGCATGCCCTGTAATAAATACATTTTTATTTTGTTTAATTAAATATAGGACTCTTAATATGTTTTCATCATCATTCGGTTCAAGAGTATTATTCGTTCTAATCTTTTCAACAACAGAATCTATTTTATGTTCATATTTAGGGTTGATTTTTAAAATTGATCTACCAAAACTAATTTTAGTAGTAACTAACATTTCATTTTTAATTAATTCATTAATTTCAGACGTAATATATGAAAGGGGTAATTGCTTAAATAAGCCATAATATTTTGAATTTATAGAAGCATGATTGTGCACATTTTCTTTTAATCCATTGCTGCCTTTTAAAATCTTTGCAATACCACTGCAACCATATTTTCCACTAAATTCTCTAATACATGCTAAAATAGCTTGTTTTATGTATTCATTCTTACTAACATTATTACTGCTAACTTCCTTAAATTGCATTACTTTAAAATCTGTACTGCATAATTTATTTATCAAATCAAGATAAATTAAATCTTTTCTATCAAATTCTTTTTCTAAAAATTTCTCAATAAATTCTTGTGTAAGAATATTATCATTAGAGTTTGATAACAAAAATTCCTTAATATTTTCTAAATAATTGTATAATAAAGAAAAGGAACTCTGCTTCCCTTTATTATATTCTATTCTCCCCCTTGTTTTTATACGCTTTATAATGCCAGTAATAATTTGCCTTACGCGTTCTCTTGATATTTCAAATTTATTACCAATTACTTCTAACGTTAATATCTCATTATTAACTAATCCGTATCTTGATTTAAAAATTTCATTATTTCTATAGTTATGAAAATTATTATATTGATTATTTAAAATTAGTAATAAATATTTTTTTATATTAGTATCACTATCAATGTCTTCTTTTAATATATTTGAATCTGAATAATCAGATAATAACTTTTCTTCATCAATTTCTATATCAGTATATTCTTTTAAAACATTAATAATTTCTTTTATTGTAATTTTACCTATATTTTTTCCGGTCTTTAATTTTTCTAAATCACATTTTTTTAATTTTTCAATCGTATCAATTCCCAATCTTAATAGACAATTTAAGGTTCTTCTTGAAATATTTGCACTTAAAAGTGAATTTTCGTCATATTTTTCTATTTGGTCAGAATTATAGAGTACATATTCTATTTCTTTATTGTCAGATGTTAATATTTTGAATTTTATAGGTTCTTCTTTTTTCTTTAAAATTATATCTACTGTAGGTGTTACCCAGCTTCTAGATGTAAAATCCTTTAAACATTTATAAGCTTCAAGAATATAGCAATTCCTTTTCCCATATACACCGCCTGTTTTTATATTAATATGTGTTTCTACACAAGTTCCGGCGATATTTTCCATCTGATTAATTTTTTCTTCATAAGATAAATTAACATTTTTATTAATTTCTAATATTTTTAATGCAATTTCTTTATCCACTCAAATACACCACTATATTTGTACGTTGTAAGTCAATATTATAAAAAAATATATCTTTTCGCAATATAAATATACTTGCGTTTTGTAAAAACAGAGTTAAAATGTGTGTAGCGGATTTTTGGGAGGGCGCCGTATGAGCTTTAGCGAATCCAGCCCGAAAGTTGCACGGACGAACTGAATGAAAGATTACGTCAGTAATCTGAAATGAAGTGGGAGGTAGTGCAAGCCCGAATAATCCAAGAAGTAAAGGAAATTGCCCCTATGAAAAGAGAACTAATAGAAAAAATAAAAATACTTGAACAAAAAATGTCTAAATCTCCAAACAATGGAGGTAGTAGATTTTTATATAAGCGAGAGAGAATGATAAGATTTCAACTTTTAATAAGGAACTTACCTCAAAAGCAACTGGCAAAACATTTGAAAATAACTGAAAGCTATCTTTCAAAATTAATCACCGGGGAAAGATACAGCCAAGAGTTTGAAATTTTTATTACTAAACATCTTGAAATAAATTATTGTTTTATGTAATTCTAATTTTTATCTGTAACTTCCGACCTTTCTGCCGTATTTGTCGTATTCTGTTATTCTTCCAGATGAATCTTTTTTAAATGTTCCTACTTTTTGCCCGTACTTATCGTATTTTGTTGTTACGCCATTAGAATTTGTCTTGTAACTACTAGTTTTCTGTCCATACTTATCGTAGGAATTATATCCAGATGATGTCTTTTTATAGCTTCCAGTCTTTTGTCCATATTTGTCATACTTGTTATAACCAGAGGATGTTTCCTTATACGAGCCAGTTTTAGAACCGTATCTGTCATAAGAATTGTAGCCTGAAGTTGTTTGCCTGTAAGAACCTGTCTTTTGACCATACCTATCATAGGAAGTAACTGCAAAAGCAACATTTGCAAAGAATAACATCAACAATAAAACTAAAAATTTCTTCATACACAACTCCTTTATAATCATAACGAAATAAGGCTGAAAATTGTTCAAATATTAATATTTTTCATCTTCATCATCATATTCATAGTTAGACCATTTTTCTCTTTCTAAAGCTTTTCTGTCATATTTAGAATCTTCCATTTCATCCCATCCAGATTCGTACATATTCGCCATTTCTTGGTCTCTAGCCTTATTTCTGTACTTTCTATTTTGATTACCAGAATCCCCAAATAAAAACTCAAATAATCCCATAAACACCTCAAATTATAATTTGTTACTTTTGTAGTATAGCACAAAACTTTGAACAATTTACTTGTTATTTGATTTATTAAGTAATACGCTAAAAATGTTAAAAACAGGCATGTTTGTAGTAAGATTATACTATGGTTAAACGAGATGTTTGTAATTCTGTTTCTA
>CALUTF010000072.1 GCA_944323595.1 Candidatus Gastranaerophilales bacterium
GCTTATCAGGAGGTTATCCGTCTAAGAGAAAACTACATTGATGCATACAAAAACCTATGCGTAGTTTATGTTAAATCCGGCGAAGCAGAAAAAGCAATTGAGCTTGGCAAAAAAGCACTGGAATTTGTACAGGATGATTACACTCTGTATTATATAGTCGGGACAGCCTGTATGTCGCTAAAAAGATATGAAGAAAGTATTGAATTTCTGGAAAAAGCCCTTGCATTAAATCCGGAGCACTCACAGCTCTATAACAACCTCGGTACATCTTATGTTACAATGGGTAATCTTGAAAAAGCATACGAAAATTTTCTCAAAGCAAGCGAACTTGAACCGGATAATTCAATCACATACTACAACATAGGCTCAATTCTTCAAATTCAGGAAAAACACAAAGAGGCAATTGAATATTTCCAAAAAGCTTACGACATAGAACAACAGGAAAGCTATATAATAGCAATGGCTCTTTCGGAATTTAAAGGCGGAATGTACGAAGAAGCAATTAAACATTATAAAAAACTTGCAACCCGACATCCGGAAAAACCTAATTTTCAATATAATCTTGCCTGCGCTTATGAGCAGACAGGTGAATTTCATTACGCAATCGGCATCCTAACAAGGCTTGTCACACTAAACCCGAAATCCGTAAATATGTCATTAAAACTTGCAGGACTCTATTTGAAAGTAAATCAACCTCTCCATGCAAAAGAGATTTATGAAAAACTTGTAAGACAGGGTAGTGTTTCTCAGGAAATTTACTATGATTATGCACATATCTGCGTTATGACTAACGATATTGACAGAGCTGAAAAAATTCTGAAAAAAGTTGTTGCGTTAAATCCTGAATTTGCTCCTGCACACAAAGATTTAGGAGTAATTTACCTTGGCAGAAGACTCTTTGATTATGCAAAAGACGAATTTGAAACTGCTCTGAAATGCGAACCTGATAATCCGGATATTATGTTTGAATATGCAAACTACCTGCATGCCACAAGCAGTTTTAAAGAATCTGATGAATATTATCAGAAAGTGCTAGCCAAAGACCCCGAAAATTATAAGGCAATGGCATTTTCAGCCCTGAATAAAATCCAGTTCAAAGATTTTGATACTGCACTGGAAGAAATTAATACAGCTATGGCACACCTGCCGCAGGACCCATTTCTGTTGTACATAGCAGGACGCATAAGATTTTTACGCGGAGAATACGAAGATGCCAAAATCTACCTTGTAAAATCTTTTGAAATGGAACAGGACAGCGACACAAGAAATCTTCTTGCACTATGCTACTACGAACTTGAAGACTACAAACAAGCTGTTACTATATTCAGAACAATTCTGGATAAAAGTCCGATGAATGTGAATGTCCTTATAAGCTGCGCTAAATGCTACGAAAAACTCGGTGATATTGAAATGGCTCTCCAGCACCTTGAAAAAGCCGTTGAAATTTTCCCTGAATGTGAAGAAGCACACGAAATGATTCGGGCGTTGTCTTAGAAAATTTTTCATGATAAATTAAACTTGTATAAAACTTAAAAGAAAAAGAGGAAAACCATGCAAGCCCGCAGAGCAGCAAGAGAATTAGCATTTATACTGTTTTCACAGTTTGATAAAAAAATTACAACTTACTCCAAAGAAGATTTAGAAAATATTATTCTCAAATCAGTCAGAATTTTAACAAGCAATGCAAGCGATGAGTTAAAATTAACTCTTGGTTCGTTGATTGATTTGAAAGATAAAATTGATACTTATGAAGCAGAACACGAAACAAACCTCAACAGACCAATCGGTGTTGCAAATGTTCCTGTTCCGCTGCCGATGACATCAGATTTGTCAGGCAAAATTGACGATATGCTGGAAATTGCTGAAAAGGCACTTCTGGCATTGGAAATAGCAGAATTTGCAACACTTGAATCTCAGAATGAAGTTAAAAATTATGCAGTCACAATCGCAGAATTTTTCCAAAAAAATCACGAAGAAGTTGACGGTTTAATTAAAAAATATTCAAAAGGCTGGGACTTTGACCGCCTTGTCAAAATGGACAAAGACATCTTAAGAATAGCAATTGTAGAACTTTTATACATCAAAGATGCTCCGATGAAAGTTGTTGTAGATGAAGCTCTTGAACTTGCTAAAAAATATTCAACCGATGACAGTGCATCTTTCATTAACGGAATTCTTGCAAAAATCATTGTTGACAACGGTCTGAAATAATCGCATATTATTATAATGCACAGGAAATTAAAAGGCTCTGCTGTTGTAGCAGAGCCTTTTTAACTATCATTATTTTTTTTTATTTTCTGGAATCTTTAGGCAATTGAAGTTCAAAACTGCCGGTGTTTCCGTTTTTATCTTCAAACTGCGCAAAGAATAATCCGTATTCCGTTGCATCTGCCACAAAGCCTTTGCCGTCATAGTTCGGATTGCGCGATACTTTATAATTTGAACCGTATTCCATCAGCTTTTCTGTGACATCAAAGCCGTATGCAGCTCCTGTCGAGTCATATAAATCAATAA
The DNA here is from genome assembly GCA_944323595.1 of Candidatus Gastranaerophilales bacterium. GTDB lineage: Bacteria > Cyanobacteriota > Vampirovibrionia > Gastranaerophilales > Gastranaerophilaceae > CALUVN01. The sequence goes on from CALUTF010000072.1 coordinate 2,515, forward strand.
TCCTGCTTTCTGACCCGCCGAAACGATCGCCCTCTGCCGCAGCTTCCATTGCCGCCATCTGGTATTTTGCCATCTTAATCTCTGTGTCAACATCAAATTTGGCTTCTACAGTATTGCCCTTGAATGTTGTACCTTTTGGAACATAAAATACCTTAATGTTTTTTGGATTTTCGGTGTCAGTAACCTGTACCTTTACCAAATGCTCATCACGAGCGTAAAATCCCGGTAAATTACGTTCAATCTTGTTTTCTGGCATAATTTCTTCTCCTTTTTGGTTATGTATACCTCAACATTACGTATATATCTTATAAATATTTCTGATATAAAAAATTGCATTAAAATTCTATATTGTTACAAATTTTAATACCTGTATTTAATATCATAATCTGACATGTTTGTAGTAAAATGAGGAAAAAGAGGGATGCCGATTATGATGAAATTACACAATTCCTACACAAATCAAACAGAAGAATTTAAACCGATTGAAGATAATAAAGTAAAAATGTATGTCTGCGGACCGACAGTTTATGACTACGCACACCTTGGACATGCAAGATGTTATATTACGTGGGATGTTTTGTACAGATATCTAAAATTCCGCGGCTATGACGTTACTTATTGCCGTAATGTCACGGACGTGGATGACAAAATATTAAAAAAAGCAGTAAACGAAAACAAAAGCCCCGAAGAAGTTTCTACATACTGGTATAAGGCATTCTCTGAAAGCATGAAAGCTTTGAATACACTTAAACCGGACATTGAACCTTTTGCAACAAAAACAATAGGTGAAATGATTGCCATAGTCAAAGACTTGATTAAAAACGGTTACGCTTATGAAGCCGACGGCGATGTATATTTCAGGGTAAAAAAATTTCCTAACTACGGCTATCTTTCAAAACAGCCTATAGACCAGCTTGAAAGTGGCGCAAGAATTGAAGTCGGAGAGCATAAAGAAGACCCCCTTGACTTTGCATTATGGAAAAAAGATGAAAAATTCGGCTACAATTCTCCATGGGGAAAAGGACGTCCGGGCTGGCATATTGAATGCTCTGCGATGAGCCGGAAATATCTGGGCAAAACTATTGATATTCACGCAGGCGGTGCAGATTTAATCTTTCCGCACCACGAAAATGAAATCGCTCAATCCGAATGCGCAAATGGCTGCAAGTTTGTTAACTACTGGCTGCACAATGGATTTGTCACAATTAACAAAGAAAAAATGTCAAAATCGCTAGGCAATTTCTTAACTATAGATGACTTGCTGAAAAAATATGATGCTAATACTATCAGATTTTTCATTTTGACAAATCACTACAGAATGCCTGTTGAATTTTCCGACGAAGCACTGTCATCAGCCGCTGCCGGAGTTAAAAGACTTCTTAATGCAAAACGCACGCCTGTTGACGATTCGCTTGATATTACAAAATCTGATGAATATAAAGAATTTATTGAGGCAATGGATGACGACTTAAATACCTCAAAAGCGCTTGCCGTTCT
>CALUTF010000073.1 GCA_944323595.1 Candidatus Gastranaerophilales bacterium
TGGAAAAACTGGCAGAAGTAAACTAAGGAGCGCCAATTGGTTGAAAGAAAATGTATCGCTTGCGGAGAAATTAAAAACAGAGATAATCTTATAAAAATTACCAGAGAAAATTCCCGCGGTGACATCATTATCAACCCTGATTCCAAAATATTTGGCAGATCGGCATATCTTTGTTATAATAAATCGTGTGTAGAACTTGCTTTGAAGAAAAACAAAATTCAAAAAGCTCTGAAATGTTCTATATCAGAGGAACTGAAAGGAAAATTAATAAATGAGTTTTGAAACAATAAGAATAAATGAATTAGCAAAAGAAATGAGGCTCACCAGCAAAGAAATTATAGAAAAATTCTCGCAGCTCGGTGTGACTAACAAAACTCATTCCAGCACGGTTACTATGGAACAGGTTAAGCGCCTCAAAGATTTTATTGCTGCCGGTTCAGTTAAAGAAGTTAAAAAACCTAAAGCTTTTGTTGTAAAAAAAGCTAAAACTCCGGAAGCAGATACTCCGGAGTCTGTTGATACAGAAAAACAAGAAATAACAAAAGTTGAGGTTAAGGAACGCCCTAAAGTTGAAGTTGTAAAGCAGGCGCCTCAAAGTAAACTGGAAATTGTGCGCCGTGCACCACAACGTCCGGACGGTCAAACAGTTATTAAAAGACCTGATAAATTAAAACGTCGTGACGGCGATGATGGAGGAAAAAAATTCCCTCCGCGCGGAGATGCTAAACCGCCTAAAAAAGAATTTTCAAAAGAATCTTCCTCTGAAAATAAATCTTTTGCTAAAGGTGAAAAAAGTTCTGAGAAAAAGCCAATTCAGCGCCATATTATTCCGCAGGATATATATGAAAATAAAGGCTCAGGCCGTAAACGTTCAGACGGAAAAAGAAAAGATAAAGATTTTAACTCCAAAAAAGAAGAACAGGAACGTATTTCATTAGAAAAAGCAGCAGCTCAAAAACATAAAAAAAGAGTGCATAAAGATGAAGAAGTCGCAGAAGTCAAACAAATTGTTGTTAATCAGGCTATGACTATTTCTGAACTTTCCGAAAAAATTCATAAAACACCTGCCGAAATAGTTAAATTTTTGATGTTACACGGTGTAATGGCAACGGTTAACCAGCTTATAGATGTTGATGTTATCAAACAAATTTGCGCAGAATATAATCTTGAAGTTCTTGATGAAGATTTGGATGCTTATATAGAAGAAGAAATGGAAAAAGAGCAAAAACATAAAGCTCTGACCGAAGTTGATAAAAAATTACTCAAAAAACGAGCTCCGGTTGTAAGTATTATGGGACACGTTGACCACGGTAAAACAACTCTGCTTGATAGTATCAGAGCTTCAAAACATAAAATTGTAGCAACAGAAGTCGGCGGGATTACACAATCTATCGGTGCATACACTGTATATTTAGATAACAACAAAGAAAAGAAAATAGTTTTTGTTGATACTCCGGGGCACGAAGCTTTCACCGAAATGAGAGCAAGAGGTGCAAAGGCTACTGATATTGCAATTCTAGTCGTTGCAGCAGATGATGGTATCATGCCTCAGACAATTGAAGCAATAAGCCACGCAAGAGCTGCAGAAGTTCCTATCATTGTTGCCGTTAACAAAATTGATAAACCCGGTGCAAATCCTGATAAAATTTTACAGCAGCTGACAGAACACGGACTTGTACCTGAAGAATGGGGCGGTGATACAATTACTGTTAAAGTTTCAGCATTGAACGGCACAGGTATTGATGAGCTTCTGGAATACATTCTTCTTGTCGCCGATATTCAAGACCTGAAAGCTAATCCAAAAGCAGAAGCCTCAGGCGTTGTTATTGAAGCAAACCTTGATAAAGGTAAAGGTCCTGTTGCAACACTTCTTGTCCAAAACGGAACTCTAAGAGTCGGCAACTGTATTGTTGTTGGTACAGCCTGCGGGCGTGTAAGAGCATTGCTTTCAGACAGCGGTGAAAAAATTCAAAAAGCAGAACCGTCTACCCCTGTTGAAATTTTAGGGTTGACCGAAGTTCCGCAGGCCGGTGATTATTTTGAAGTTGTTCAAAATGAGAAAGAAATGAAAGCTATTGTTGAAAAACGTAAAGAAAAAGCACGCAACAAGCGTTTAGAAGCAATGCTCCCTGCTCACATCAGACGTGAAGCTGTTGCCGGTGAAGAAGATATTCCGCAGTTGAACCTTATTATCAAAGCAAATACCCACGGTTCTGCTGAAGCTGTTTCTCAAGCTATTGCGCAGCTTGAATCTAAAGAAATTAAAACAAAAATTATTCACGTTGGTGTCGGTGATATTTCAGAGGCAGATGTAATGCTTGCATCCGCTTCAGGTGCAATTATTCTCGGATTTACTGTTAAAGAGGACAGTAATGCACTTGCCGCGGCTGAACGTGAAGGTGTTACTATCAAGAAATACGATATTATTTACCAGATTCTTGAAGATATGGAAAAAACAATGCTTTCTCTGCTGCAGCCTGAAATCAAAGAAGTTGAACTCGGTAAAGCTGAAGTTCGTCAGGTATTTACAATCGGAAAAACAACTAAAATTGCGGGCTGCTATGTAACGGAAGGAAAAATTGTACGCAGCAAAACAGCAATTCTCTACCGTGACGGAAAAGAAATATTCAGAGGGGCAATTGACCAGCTTAAACGTTTCAAGGATGATGTTAAAGAAGTCGCTCAAGGTTTTGAATGCGGAATTTCTTTCAGTAAATGGAACGATATCGAAGTCGGTGATATTATTGAAGTTTCCACAACAGAAGAAATTGAGCGTAAAAGTTTAGATTAATAGGATTGTGATTATGACATTAAGAAATGAACGTGTAAGAAAAGAATTGATGCGTGACATCTCTGATATCCTGCGTAAAGAAGTCAGAGGACTTGAGGGTGTTGTATCCGTTCTGGATATTGAAGTTGCCCATGACAATTCTTTTGCAAAAGTAATCTATAGTGTTCTCGGGACTGATGAACAAATAGAAAAATCAAAAGAAGTTATAGAAAAAAATACGCCTAAAATTCGTTATGAAGTTGGCAAACGTATCAGACTGCGTTTGACTCCTGAATTGAAATTTGTCTATACTGATTCTCTTGAAAAAGGTTCAAGAGTAAGCGAACTTATTGATAAAATCTCAAAAGGAGAACTTTAATCCCGATATGTTTGGATTTTTGAATGTTTATAAGCCTAAAGGAATGACGTCGCATGATGTTGTTTCTTTTATGCGTAAACACACCGGTATCAGGCAAATCGGTCACACCGGAACTTTAGACCCTTTTGCAGAGGGTGTATTGCCTATTTGTATAGGTAAAGCTACCAGATTAATAGAATATCTCAATGATGATAAAGAATATCTTGCAACAGTACAGTTTGGTTCAAATACAGATACTTATGATTTGGAGGGGGCTATAACCGGTAGTTTTGATAAAAAAATTACGGAAGCAGAGGTCGTTTGTGCGTTACAAAATTTCGAGGGCGAAATTGAGCAGATACCTCCTGTGTATTCTGCGATAAAAGTTAACGGCAAAAAACTGTACGATTATGCCCGTAAAGGTCAGGAAGTTGAAATTCAGCCGCGAAAGGTTTTTATTGAAAAGATTGAACTGAAAAATTTTGATGAAGCGGCTCAAACTGCAGAAATTCTGGTTCAATGTTCTAAGGGAACATATATTCGTTCAATAGCTTATGATTTAGGCAAAATGTTATGCTGCGGCGGACATTTGATTAAGCTAATCCGCACAAAAGCCGGTAAGTTTACTGTGGAAAGTTCACACACTCTTGAAGAATTACAAAAAAATGTGTCAGACTTTCTTATTAATCCTGTTGATATAATTAATCTGGATAAAGTTGAAATTCAGGAGAATGACTTTGCAAAATTGCGCAACGGTAATCCGATTGTAAATAAAACTAACAAAAGTAA
>CALUTF010000074.1 GCA_944323595.1 Candidatus Gastranaerophilales bacterium
CCCTCTCCCCAAAGGGGCGAGGGATTTGAAAAATTATATAGAATTTTTTCTAAGTGTAACTGGTGAGACCTTCACCTGCCCTCTCCCAAAAGGGGCGAGGGGTTTGAAAAATTATATAGAATTTTTCTGAGTGTAACTGATGAGATTCCTCACCTTGCCATCAGCCGGCTTGTGACGGCATATTTGCCTGATGGCTTTTTATTTGCCGAAGAAGATTATCGGCAGGTCATTGTCCGCGGCATAGCGGCGCAGGTATTCCGGTACTTTGTCTATTGTGTATTCTCCCGGTGTACTGTCATCTTTGTGTTTGCCTTCAAAGAATATTCCCTGAATTTTCGGACGGGTTATGAGTATTTCATTATATTGACGTCCGGCAGAACGTTTGCCACCTTCCATAGCATCAAATATTTCCCGCATTGCGCGGGCAGCTTCAGGGTGGGTTTTGTCAAGTTCAAGTATTGATTTGTCGCTGATTTCTGGCAGGAATTTTGTATACTCTTCATCCGACAAGCCTAACTTTTGTTTTAACAATTCAGATATGTATTTGCGTTCTTCGGAACGTTGAGTACTGAAAAGATATTCATCTTTTAGCAGTTCTATATCTTTTTTCGTGCCGGAGCCGAAATCTCTGTAGTATGCAGCATGTATATCGTCACTCGCTACATCAAGGATAAATCCCTGAGTTCTGAATACATGGTAGTTACCTTTTTCATAAGTTATGTATGATGAACTTAAAAGCGCATCGGAATCAATCTGCCCCAGAGCCTGGAATGTTGCACCCGCACCGTCATCATCAAAGGCGTGAACAAGAACATTCAGGTCGTTTGAGTTCAAGCCGTCTGCAAAGCCGTATTGTGACAATTCCATATCAGGCTGCAGGTATACTACTTTGTTTTTAATTCCGTCTATTTCGACTTCCACAACGTTCTCGCCGTCCGCAATAATATCAGAAGCATGAGGAATTCTCTCCTGCGGAAGGTGTATTGCTGTTTTTTGTAATTCTGTTACAAGAGCACCGATTTCTTCATTACCCTTGACGAGTTCATCTTTGTATTTTTCAAAGAATACACCGTTACGTTTTACACCTGCAAGGTCAGCCTCAGCCAGAATACTTGCCATTTCAAAGGAGTTGCCCTGACGGAGTTCAAAAGCCGTATCCTGTGCGGCCTTAGTTTTTTCTTCAGGTGTCATGTCGCGGAATGTACCGTCAGGATTTTTTATTTTTTTATTGTATTGTTCAAGCCAATCATGGTTTTTGATTATTTGATAAATTTTCAGCCGTTCACTTTCAGGCATATCCATTTTGCTCAAAAGATAGTATGTATCAAAGGCTGAATATGCAGGGTGAGTTTTGTCAATATGATTTTCGGCTTTTGTCAGGTCATGCATAAGCGTTGCAATCTGGAGAGCGCGTTTATCGGCTTCCGGAAGTTTTGCATATCTCGGATTCGACATTACACCCTGCATAACTTTAAGAGTATGAACATCAACCGTAAAATCATGGGTTCTGTGTTGAACTTTGCCAACGGTTGTTAAAAATTCAGGAAATGCTTTTATGATATCGTTCAACTGCGCGGCAAGTTCAGGGTTTCCGTCGATATGAATTTTATTATTTTCAGAAAATTGTTTTACATACGGACGCATTTTTTCGATTACGGCCTTTGTCTGCGGGTCTGTAATTTCTGCCATTTTGGCACCGTTATTTATGTTTACCGGATAACCGTTCATTACAAAGCTTCCGTCAGCGAGTGTTCTGAATTCAAAGCCGAAGTAGTCGGTTGCTTTCATTCTTTCCTGCGGTGTAAGATCTTTCATTAGTTCCTGCATGTGGGAAATAAATGTTTCTCTCGGGTACGTGAGTTCCAGTTTGAAGTCTAAATCTTCAATATTTGTTTTCATAAAAGCACCGTTCGGGTCTGCAAGACTGTCCATTGCTTTGTAGTAATTTTGTTTAACCTCACGGGTGAGCGGTGTTGTATCCAAACCTAAGGATTTAATAAGCTTCGGTAAAGTTGAACAGTAGCTGTCCTTGTCGTGCGGTATCAGGTCACAGTTGATTATTTTATGGAAAGTCTGGTCATACAGGTCTGCGTTATATTGCATGAAGAGTTTAAGAAGATTACGTTTTTCTTCAATTGAAAGTTCATTTATCTGCAAGTCCGTTCTATCCAGATAATCGGCAAAATCATTCAGTTTGCCAACTACACGGCAGTCAACAGTTCCTGCATATTCAGGGTGAGCTGAAAATATTTTTGAAATTTTGTCAAGTTTTAAATCTTCAATTTTTGCAACTTGCTCCAGCCCGTTAAGATTAAGTACGTCTATTAATTTTGCTTTCCTGTTGTTAATTTCAACTTCAGTATCGTGCAATACACGTAAGAAATCGGCTATTTTTTTAGCGTCTTCGTGTTTTAAATTCACTATATTTTCCTCAAGAATTGAGTATACAGGGCGTTCTTTTCCCTTAGCATCTTTTATTTTCAGCCCCTCAAACAGTTCAAGATTATCTGCAATTTCTTTTGCAGATTTGCCGTGTAAATAATAAGAACCATGTTCAAGTTGTTCATCGGACATATTTTTATGCATCAATTCCAGAAATCTTTGTACTTCTGACATTTTGTTGTTTGCCGGATCTGTAATTGCAGCGGCAATCTGTTGATAAGCTATTCCAATATCATTTTCATTCAAAGTCTTTATGATTTCAATGTTTTCCATCAGAGCTTTTTCATCTGTTTCAACATTATCTTTTAGACGGTTTCTGGTTGTAGTTGCAATTGCCCCAAGCAGATTATGATCATTCAGTACGTGACTGCCTGCGGCGTGGAGTTCTCCGATTGCTTCTTTAGGACAGTTATAAAGCCCGTACAAGAATAATTCCTCAAGCCGTGACACAGAAATTTCCGGATCTATGTCAAGCAGATGGGAGGCAAATTCAGTTTTATTTTTGTCATTACAAAGGTTTAGAATTTTCTCTGTGCTTTTTAAATCTCTTGTGGTAATTAATTTTTTGTATAAGCCAATATTGGCAGGCGTTTTCATGACTTGTAATGCCGTAATAATTGATTGTGGATTTTGATTAAGTTCGGCATCATTAATAATCTTATCTAACACTTCTCTTGTGTGGGCTTTGCCATTTAACAATATCCGCCTGATGGTATAAGAGTCATTGATACCGTGTTTAACCAAATCTCTATATATTTGAATGCCTTCCGCGCATAATTCGTTGTCTCTTGCATAATAACTTGTCATAAGAGTTTTTTTGATGGCATTAGGAATATCCTTATTTTCCGCTAAAGTATACGCCATTTGGGCAGTAACATTAAGGTCAGGATTTACAGTACCGTTTGAAGTGTTATAAATGCCATTGCCATACTCGTCTTTCAATCCTAAAACATAAATGTTTAGTTCATTACTGTCTTTTATATCAAACGGCGGTATATTTTGATTGCCGTTTGATGTGAGAACATGCTCTTTTATGTAAGTGTGCAAATCATATCCGGCATCTGTCTTACGGTTTGGATTTAAAAGAATTAATTTGAGCAGTTCTTTGTCAGAACCGTCATCTATTTTAATATTTGAAATATTTTCTTTAAGGAACTGAATATTTTCGTTAAATGTTTTGGTGTCAAATTTTGCCTTAAAAGCAAAAGCCCTCAAATTTGCAAAATCCATAACTTCAGCAAGTTCAAGCGTTTTGCCTTCAGAGTTTATAAATTTAATATCTGCAAGAGCCTCCCTTGCGGTGTTCAAAGCAGCCATATCCGTGTGGTTATATTGAAGATTTCCTATCATATCGTATATGTGATTATCCATGTTTTTTGAATAACCTGTTTTGTTCAAAAATTCAACAAC
>CALUTF010000075.1 GCA_944323595.1 Candidatus Gastranaerophilales bacterium
TGAAGATTTCCTATCATATCGTATATGTGATTATCCATGTTTTTTGAATAACCTGTTTTGTTCAAAAATTCAACAACATTAGCAGTATAATCAGCATCTATAGCAGTGCCCAGATACTTACCATCAGAATCTTTAAACTCTGATTGGATAAGCTTATCAAGAGAGATTATGGAAGAATAATCTGTTCCAAAAACTTTTTTCGGTCCGTTTTCTGTTTCAATTGTTAAATCTTTCAGTTTTTCTATTTTATCAAAAATTTGTTTAATATCCAGATTGTCGTTTTCGTTTATAATGACGCGGTCTAATATACTTCTTAGATTACCGAAACCCATTTCATCCAGCAGAGAACCTTTTTCTGTTTTTATTTCGCTAAAGACTTTTATTAACTCTGCCTGTCTTCTAAGTATATCTATATTAACATCAGAATTAGAGCTGTGATTCATAAGACCATCTGATAATTTTTTTGCCCATTCATATTCAAAATTCATTGTTGTTTGAATATTATCAACATCCTGTCTGATATTAAGTTCTTCAATAAGAGGAACGCTTTCAATATCTGTATTGTGCAGGATAAATCGAGAGCTTTTATTTATATAGTCAGCCTGTTCAGGAAATTCTTCAAGGAGCTGTTTTTGTATCTGATAATTTTTTTCTAATGTAGCAGACATATCAAAACCGTTATATGCCTTTTCTGCTATATATTCTATATCGATTTCATCCAGAATTTCAGGGTATTTTTTCACAAAACTCTGCATATTACCGTATATGTCTTTATTAATATGTTTTAATGCAGCCCATATTAAGAAATTTTCAATATCACCTGTAACTTCCGGCATTTCCTGTGCCACACTTTCCGCAACTTTACAAACTTGCGGCGGCATTTGGGCTATTACATTAGAAACACGATTCATATTTGACATCTTTTTCGTAATCATTCCGAGACTGAAATAAAAATCGATGTATGGTTCTTTTTCCGGAGTCAATTCCCGCAGACAATCAAATAAGTCGTTGTATTCTTCACCTTTAGTGTGATAAAGTACTATACCGCCCAATTTTTCATCTTCTTCTTTTCGAATTCTTGCCATTTCATCAAAGTGTCTGAGAACATTTTCCACAAGTGCTTGTTTGTCAGGGTTTGCAGTCAGATATTTTTTCAAATTCAGCAAATCTCCGTCTGACATTTTATCTTCATAAGCGGCAAGAAGTTTTTCTACATTTTCAAAATTTGTTTTAGGTGCTTCTGTTGCCCTTAAACCAGTCTGAACAGGGCTATCCGTTTCAGGTCTGAACTGACCGTAAGGAGCAACTTCATCAAGTTCATCCGCACGGATTCCGCCCTCTAAAATCTGTGTTTTCGGTCTTGTCGGGTCAGTAAATATTATACGTTCGTATTCATATTTAGCTGATGTGCCTGTCATTTTGCCTTTTTTGACTTTTTCTGCATAATCGTGCAGGCGTTCAAGATTTTCGGCACTTAAACGTTTATCAAATTTTTCAGGTAAAACCGGCGCTGTGCTTTCAAAGCCCAGTTCAAGTTTTCTCAGGTGTTCGTAATGTGCGGTGAGATATGCATTGTATTCATCAAATTCTGCTTCTGTCATATTTTCTTTTGAAAGCAGGTCTTCAATAGGTTCGTAGAATTTGGCAAGTTCAGGGTTGCCTGCGGAAATATCTTTGCCTGTTCTTAAATCGTAAGGAACGTGTTCTGCTTCTCCGAATACATTGACTTTTTCGCCGCGCAGCTGCCATTCAAAGACATCGCCGTCTTTTGTTTCAAAGTTCATTTGTAGAGCTGTGTAACCTGAACCGCGGACTTTTGTGGTTGCTTTTTTGTTTGCAGCTTTAATCTCTTCCGGCGTAAAGTGCGGATCATTTTCATCTATTCTGGTAACGATGCTGAAATCGTGAATTTTAAGGGATGCTGCATGGCGTTGAATTTCTTCCAGCTGACGTTCTGAAAAATACGGGATGCCGTCTTTGCCCATATAGTTGCTGATTCTGGTTAGTTTTGTATCAGTTTTGCCGGCTGCATAATTTGAAAGTAATTGTTTAATATTATCCACCATCGGCTGGGATTGAAGTTCTGCAGCACGAAGAATTGCCCCGCGTTCATCACCGGCTTTCAAAAGTGCCTGTACGTCAGGATGGTTTGTAAAATCTCCGTTTTCTAATTTGGTTCTGACGCCGACTGCATCACGAACATCATCTACTGCATCTTTTATGGATGGTTTGCGTTTTCCATTGTCAGTAAGATAGTTTGCAATTTTGTCATACAAGCTTGTTGCACTTTTTGCACGGTGAACCATTGTTTCAGGCGTGCCGAGTTTGTTATCATACATAAATTGAACAATGTCATTTTCAACTTCCAGTGCACGTTTACGAATATTTGCAACGTGTTCGTTTATGATTTGTCTGCCCTGCTCTGTTATGACAAATTTTTCTTTTGGAGCTTTCGGGTCATCCGGATTTTCAGGGAGTTCAATTTTTTGACTTAATTTATCAAATGTGTGGGTCTTATGAATATCCCAGTAGCTGAAATCTTTCATATTAAGCTGCCATTCAGGCATACCAAAATCCAGCAGCATTTGTTTGAATTCAGGCGAGTACTTGCTCATATCGCCCTCTGCAGCTACGGCAATAAATTCGGCAGTATTATTATACGCATAAGGGATATGCTCTTCAGGAATTCCTGCACGGCGGAATTCATCTTTAAACTGGCATTTTTTATAAATCGGCTTGCCATCTTTATCTTTCGGCATAATTTCATCAAGATTGTACTTAGGATTTATGCCCCACCCATGTTTTGAATCATTGGCATGAGTTAATTCATGACGAATTACGTATGCGACACGGTTATAACTTAATCCGTTCATACCAATGGTATGTTCGCTTTGATTGTTATAACCTGCAGTTGTACCTTGACCGTATGCGGATTTCGGATCAATATAGCTGCGTTTAGCTTTTGAAAAGTCGAACATTGCAGGATATTTTGCAGCACCATTACTTACACGTGCCCATTCTGCAAGTTCTGCATCTATATATTCAAGTGCATCAATATCACTTTCTTTTGAAAGGAATATTTTTGTGCCGTATTTTTCGTTGATTTTAATACATTTTTCTTTTAAATCTGCAGGAATATCGTCCTGTTTCAGATAATATTCGTTGTAAAAGTGATTGCCTATTTCACTTTCCGGATTTTTCTGAATAAATGCCCGCATTCTGTCAATTCTGACATCCTGCATAAGATCATCAAATGCAGGATCATCTATTTTTACATCAGGATTATTTACTGCCGCAGCATATTGTCTTGCCTTGTCCGGATTGGTTTCAAGCAAATATTTGTAATATTCACGGAACCTTGGCATATCCCATTTGTCACCTATATGGGCATATTCGCCTTTGAATGTATAGTAAGCATCAACAATATCTTTTACTTTTTGCGCATCAAGCTCATTATTAAGCAGCCCTTTGCGTACAAGTTCTTTTAGCTGCGGATCATCTATTTTCTGATAATTTTCTTCAATTTCTTTAAATAGTCTGCCCTGAATATTTATTGCAGGCGAAGTAGCATCCGAGTCTTTTGATTTAAGTTTAAGATATTCATTAAACGCCTCTTCTTTTAAGCCTGCCTTATCTATTTCTCTTTGATAAAGGGCTTTAACATGGGCTTCAAATTTTTCAACAGTCAAAGCCGGATCTTTAATAATCTGCTCTTTGATTACACTGCCTAAACGCGGGTAT
>CALUTF010000076.1 GCA_944323595.1 Candidatus Gastranaerophilales bacterium
ACAGTCGGAATACCCAGCTCTCTGCAAGCTCTTATAATTCTAACGGCAATTTCGCCTCTGTTAGCGATTAAAACTTTTCTAAACATATCCTTTTCCCTAAAATATAAAGGGCAACATTAAACGTTACCCTTTATACTTAAATAACTATTCTATATACATCAAAACCTGACCGAATTCAACAGGCTGACCGTCTTCAACACAAATTTCAACAACTTTGCCTGAAAATTCAGATTCAATTTCGTTCATAAGTTTCATTGCTTCGACAATACAAACAACATCACCTTGAGAAACTGTTTGACCTACTTCTACAAATGGCTTGGCATCAGGAGAAGCAGCCTTATAGAAAGTTCCAACCATCGGAGATGTAAGCGGTTTACCTTTTTTAGCAGGTTCTGTTTTTTCAGCTGCAGGCGCAGGTGCAGATGCAGATGGAGCAACCGGTACCGCTGCAGGAACTGCTGCTTGAGTAACAGCTGGCGCGCTAACAACAGGCGGCAAATCTTTTCTGATTGTCATAGCCTGATCGCCGTCTTCCAGAGATATTTCTGTCAGACCGGAATCTGCAATGATTTTAGCTAATTTTTCAATATAATCAACATCAAATTTCATTTTATATAAGCCTTTCTGTAATAACTAGCATCTGTCAAGATATTCGTTAGTTCTTGTATCAACTCTGATTCTGTCACCATTTGAGATGAAGAACGGAACGTTGACAACAGCACCTGTTTCAAGTGTAGCAGGTTTTGTTCCGCCTTGAGCAGTATTGCCTTTTTCTGACGGCGGAGTGTCAACAACTTCAAGTTCAACGTGAGCAGGAATATCAACACCGATAATTCTTGTATCGTGCATCAAAACCTGAACTACCATATTTTCCTTCAAATATTTGATACCATCACCGACCTGATCTTTAGTCAATTGCAATTGTTCGTATGATTCCATATCCATCATAACGTAATCATTACCTTCTTTGTAAAGGTATTGCATTTCACGTCTGTTAAGCATTGCTTTACCGACTTTTTCACCGGCTCTGAAAGTTTTTTCAATAACCTGACCGGTTTCAACGTTTTTAAGTTTAGTTCTTACGAATGCAGCGCCTTTGCCCGGTTTTACGTGCAAAAATTCTACAACAGACCACAAGCCGTTATCTAAATCCAACGTCAAGCCTGTTTTTAAATCATTTACTGATATCATATTTTTCCCCTTTTAAAAGTATAAACAATTATATGTAAACAAATAATAGCATAAATATAGAATTTTTCAAACAATGTAACAAGAATTATTAAGAACGTTTGACTTTAGAAACGGTTTTGCCGTCTTCTTCATAGAAGAATGTTGCTATTTTCTTTCGGGTTTTGAGGTCAAAAATTTCTTCCATAGCTTTTGTGCCGTTTTCACGGAACCAGTTGTAATTTATTTGACCTTTTGTGTAATCATAAGATTCAATTGTTGCCGGCTTTTTAGTTCCCGGATAGTATTCGATTACCTTAAGGAGTCTGTCGTTTTCATTATCAATAATTTTTTTGCCGATAACTTTACCCATAGAATCAAAAATTGCGTTTACAATGCGTTTTGGTTTTTCTTTAGGTTTAACTACCAGATCACCGTCAGCCTCATTCATTATTTGAACTGCGCGGCGGACAGAAGCCTCGACTGCTTCCTGCATTTGACCGGCAGCTTGCTGCATTTCCGCCTGAATTCTTCTTGGCGATTTATAATTAAATAAAAAGTTTAACAGGGTTATTCCGCCAACAATAGACAATATAGTTGCCAGCGGATTTGCAGAAGATGACTTTTGCTGTGACTTAAGGGTATTTATCTCATCATTTTGCAATTGTATAAGCCTTTTCTGTTTTACAATCAAATCTTCTTGCGAAGTGCGCGGTACAACCGCAGACGCAGATGTTTGTGCGGCTGGATTTGGAGTTACAGTTTTCGTTTGAGCAGCTGCATATTTTGCTAATAAATTTGTACTACCGGTTGAATTGATTGCCATAACAAGTATTTTAAGTCGAAACACGCTAAAAATTGCCTTAATACAAATAGTTTTTTACAAAATTTAATATACGTGCTAGAATTTACTTACGATGGAACAGGGACAGATATATAAAATACATTCAGACTTTTACTATATCGACACCGGCAGCGAAACTGCCGAGTGCAAAGCGCGTGAGGTTTTAAAAAAACGCAAAGAAAAAATCCTTGTAGGCGATATGGTAAAATTTAATAACGGCTATATTGAAGAAGTTCTGCCGCGAAAAAATTATATAGCACGCCCGAGTGTTTCCAATATCGACAGAATTATTATAGTATCCGCATTAAAAGAACCTGAACTTGATTTTCACCAGCTGAACCGCTATATTGCGCTTGCCAAATATTACAAAATTCCGGCAATACTGTGCTTTAACAAGGACGATCTGGATGTTAATGCGGAAGACATAAAAAAAATATTTTCAATATATGAACCGCTCGGTTTCAAAATAGTAGTGACCTCTGCAACCCGGAAACACGGGATAAAAGCATTCCGTGAACTTCTTGAAAATAAAACAAGCGTCCTGTGCGGTAATTCAGGCGTAGGCAAATCCAGCCTGATTAATGCAATAAATCCGGACTTAAAACTAAAAACAAAAGCTGTAAGCGAAAAACTTCAAAGAGGTACGCATACAACACGCCATTGCGAAATTATAAAACTGGACAAAACCTCCAGAATTGTTGATACACCGGGATTCAGCAATGTAAAATTTGACTTCATACTCCCTGCTGATGTTGATTTGCTGTTTGATGAAATGATACCTTACAGAGAATTTTGCAAATACGCTGATTGCCTGCATATAAATGAAGACGGATGCGCAGTTCTGGATAATATAGATAAAATAGACGAAACCCGCTATGAAAGTTACCTTGAATTTATAAAAGAGGCGAAAGAATACAAAGAACGAATTAAATATGAAGGTAAAAAAACAGAAGATACAAAAAAAATTGTTCACAACAGAGAAATGACTAAAATAAGCGAAAAAAAACGCCAAACATCAAGAAGACGTTCCAAACAAGATATTTATAAGGACATTGAATACCATGATGAAGATGAATGATTATATTGAATTAATAGACAAAAAACTGGAAGAATTTATGCCTGTTGAGTATCCGGAAAATATTTTTAAATCAATGAAATACACGGTAACACTTCCGGGTAAAAGACTGCGCCCTGTTATGTGTCTTGAAACCTGCCGTATGTTCGGCGGCAATTATGAAGATGCACTCCCGACAGCCTGCGCAATAGAAATGCTTCATGCGCAAACACTTATCCATGATGATTTACCCTGCATGGATAACGACGACTTCAGACGCGGAAAACCGACAAATCACAAAGTTTTTGGAGAGGCAATAGCAACGCTGGCAGGTGACGCTCTGTTAACTTTCGCGCCGCAAATTATACTCACACACTCCAAAAATCTCGGTGCTGATAAATTAATAAAAATAATGAATGAATATTTTCACGCAGCAGGCGCATACGG
>CALUTF010000077.1 GCA_944323595.1 Candidatus Gastranaerophilales bacterium
ATATCAGCCTGCGTTCCTTGTATATTAATATGATAAACTCTTACTTCTTTTGTAGTTGATTCCGATGGACTTAAAAAGTTTTTAGAATAATTGACAATACTAGGGTGGCATCTGTGGTTTTTTGTAATTCGTAAAGAATTGAAATCTTTTCGTTTATCAAGAGTTATTAAATATTCAGAACTTTTTTGTGCAAATCCAAAAATAGCTTGATCTACATCGCCTACTGCGATACCACTGATTCCTGAACCAACAAGATAACAAAATAAAACATATTGAAAATACCCAGAGTCTTGGAATTCATCAATAATAATGTAATCATATTTAGATTTCAAATATAATCTAGCAGTTTTTACTCTTTCATATACACAGCAGCCAAGAGCACCAATTAACTCTAAAAATATAATTCCAGATTTGTAATAGCTATTCATAAAAGAAATTTGTATGTCATTGGGTTTATTTTTTAATCTTTCAATTTCTGATGCGATTTGATATTCCTCGGGTCTATTTTCCAAAATTTCTTTATAAGATTGTATTCTCAATTCTTCTGTAGGAGTCCCAAATAATCTTGGTAAAAATGGAAAAATAAGTTCGGAAATAAAAAATTTATCTATAGTTCCAAAAAACGATTGTTTTTTATCGATACCTCCAGAAAGAGAGCGCTGCCTTAATTCGTTACTGGCTTTATTAGTGTATGAAATAGCAATTATTCCCTTATTACTTGATAATGATTCAAGCATTTTTTTAATTTTAACAGATAAAGTATACGTTTTGCCACTACCAGGATTTGCAATAACAACAATATTTCCAGGACAATCTATTATTTTTTTCTGTTCATCAGTTGGTTCCAATTATTCTTCTCCATACATTTTTTCAACGATCTCTTTGCATTTGTACAAAGGGGCTAGTAATGATTTATTTTGAAAACCTATCAATAATTCTTTGTTTACTTCAAGAAAATCATATATATTAATTCCCTTATGTTCTTTCATTTTATTTACTAAATTTTTGAAATCTTCTTCTTGATAATGCTTCTTTAATTGTTCAGACAAAGTACTATTGTACAAATCTATTTCGAAATCAACATTAGCCAAAAATAAATTGTTCTTATTTAACACTTTCATATAAGAATTAATTTTACTTTTTATAGCATCAGTCTTTAATTCTTCTTTTACACAACTTCTAGAAAAAGATGTTTTATTATGTTTTTTACCGTGTGATAAAATATGGTGGAAATCTAATAAACGTTCCAATCCCGCCAAACGATATTCAGAAGTGTCTTTTATTTTAAAAATATCATTATCTGTCCTAATAACTACAGGAATATTAAGCTTAGAAAAAATATCTATATATGGTTTAAATCCGATACCATCAACGGTAATAATACTTATGTTATACTTATCTATATTAAAATCATCATTCATTGCAGAAAATGCTTTATAAAATAAACATTCTGACACACCCTCTACTAAAAATACAACATCCGCAAAAAATGCTTCTGCCGGAATAATATTAAGTCTATATCCAAAATTTGAGAAAGATTCTTCTATTAATTTGGAAACTCCATCTTTTGCGGCTTTGGTACCTTCGGTAGTTGCATATAATTTAATCATAAAGTTTGGATCAAATTCACAGGCAATTTGCGGAGAATGCGTAGTAATAATTATTTGAGAATCGAATTTGTTTGTTAAATATTTAGCCAGCCCTCTTTGTTTATGTGGATGTAAGTGTGCTTCTGGTTCTTCTATACAAAAGAAGGTAACACCTTCTTTTTCCCTAGAAGTATTTTTATTTGCCCACATTGCTAAATATATTTGATTAGCTTTTCCATCACCGCCAAGACTAATAGCTTTTCCTTTAAAAGAAGATAATAAATTTAAATTATTGATATACTGGTTTGTATCAATATCTCCAGCGCTAAATGTTATGTCTTCACTTTTTTGTAAGTTTAGTTCACATAATTCCTTATTTAAACTTTTAGTTGCGGAGCTTACATATGATAGTTTGTTTACATCAACACTAACTTCTTCAAGCTTATTTTTTATGTCATTTTCTAGTACACAGTCATTATCTTTTGTTTCATCATCGCGAGAATCTTTAACTTCTTGTAGTATCTTAGCCTGTTCTTTTTTAATATAATTCCTTAAATCTCTATTACTGTTTACATATTCTAAATTTAGTACTCTTAGATAGTATCTGCTCTGAAATTCTGTCAAAGAATTTTCATCATAACCTTCTAACAATTGATACTGCTTTTCTCCGGTCGAGGGGCTTCTTGTTGCTACGTATTTTAATATTAATGTATTATCATCTCCTATTTTATCTTTAAACTTAGCCCTTATACAATCGTCACTGCTAGTAGGTTCAAGAATTTCATTAAAATAAATAGTAATTTCAAATTTATTTGTATCTTCAAATGCATAAAAATCTGTATCTTCTGGTTCTATATCATTTTCTGATAAATTTCTGTCTAATAGTAGCCTTAACGCATATATAAAATTTGATTTCCCAATATTATTAGCACCAAAAATTAAATTCTTATCACCTAAATTTACGGTAATGTCCTTAAAATTTCTAAAACCTTTTATTTTAACTTTTGAAATCTTCATGAATTAACACTCTTACCCCTTTCTGTCTTTAAAAATACCATAATAATTATACTTTTTAAACATTTTTTGGTTCTGATAATTTGCCTTATGAGAAGGTGGGTAAAAATGAACCTGTATGCATAGCTGACGAAGTTCCGTTTGATATCCCCGA